>NZ_JBSYGG010000005.1:0-195577 GCF_054121475.1 Salegentibacter profundi | reverse complement strand
TGGATCCAATGCTTCTTGTTTAGAAAGCAAAAATCAAACTATTATTTTAATTCACACACAACTTTTGAGTTTGATCCATCAAGGATCAAGATCATTTTCTGGTTTTAAGCAAATAATTTCTCCAGTTGGTATAAAGAGAATTCGGTTTTTTTGACTGCTCTTAATTGTGCTCTAAACGCTATTATTTTTGCATTAAAGGATTCTGCTGAGGCATTCGTGCTTCGGTTTGTAAAGTAGTTTAGGATAGAATTGTAGGGGTATAAGCTAGAAGATCAAACTAGCCTCGGATTATCGCCTTTGTAACGTCCTGTTAGAAAGAAAATAACTAACTTGAACTTAAAACCAGGTCTTGGCCGACAAAGCCGTTTTAATAATTCTGCTCCACCTGTCGTCAAAAAAGACCTTTAATAGCAATGCAATAATTGAAAAATTAATAATATGAAAGTTTCTATTATGACCATTTTTGTTTTCACGGTGGTATTGGCTTCCTGTAATTCGAACAAAAGTGAAAATACAATACAGGAATCCTCAGAAATTGAAGCCTCTACTGGCAGTGCATCTAAGGAAGTCAATAAACAGTTAACGAGTTCGGAAAAACTTTTACCAATTATGTCTCAATTGATGGTGGACATGAACCGGATAAATGAAGGTGTTTTTATGGAGAATTATCCTATGATTGACAGTGCAGCTTATCGTATAGCTAACCATGCGGAAATTGACCCTAATCAAAAGCAGATTATCAAAAAGAATCTGGGAAAATCTATGGAGGAGTTTGCACGCATTGATAAGGCAGTACATGATCGCGCTGTATCTATCAGTAAGGCCGCAAAACAAAAAAACATGGGAGAGATATTAAGTGAATACCATATTCTTCAGAATAGTTGCGTTAATTGCCACAACCAGTTTCGTGACCGTCTTCAATCGGAGTTTAGAGAAAGGTAAATCTCTGAATATAAATTTTCTCATATTGAATAAAATTAAATGAACCTGCACTACCATGGATACAAAAATTGATAAACCAATAGGGAAACTAGAAAAGTATGATTCTCGAGGAGTCCAAACACTCTTTAGAACACTTTCAAGAAATCATTATAATCTTTTAAAAATGGTCGATAATAAGGCCAGAATTGTTTTAACAGTGAATTCAATTATAACTTCTTTATTAATAGGGATTCAGGTTTTAAATGTCGAGAGTGTAGAGGTGAAGGAAAATTATGGAATAAGGATTTTAGTTATAGGCGGTTTGTTATCGATGGTAATGGCTTTATTGAGTATGTTACCCCATCGGTATCTAGGGAAATCCTTCAGAAAAAGTAATTATCAAGGGACTTTATATGCTGCAAATTTTTCCAAACAATCATTAGAAGACTTTAGAAAAGAGTTCGACCGAATAATGATAGATGGACAAAGCCTTTACAGGGAAATGATTAATGACCTGTATTTTCTGGGGAAAATTATTGCAAAGAAACAAAGACTTTTAATGTTTTCTGTTATGATTTTTCTTATCGGTTTGACATCAGCTATTATTTATTTTTTAATAAATGAATTCACTTAAATATCAAGGGCTTTATTGCGTTTATCTTTAAAATTTTTCAGGTCTGGATACAACTGGAAGAATTCAATTAAAATTTCAGCTTTCTCGATCTGTTGCCAGATATCATCCCAAACTACTTATCATATGAATTTTTAAGGCTGATTTTTCAGATTTTCAGGGTTTGAATTATTGCCAATAATAGTATTTAATACATTGCCCGATAAAAAAAGCATTCTATAGCATCTTCGAATTGTTTTCGAGCTCTTTTTAACGGCTGTGTGGCAATTGGCAAATTTCCAATATATTTTTTCTTCTCTTTTTTAGGCAAGCGTTAGCAACCTTCTTCATGTACTTCGTTTTCACCAAAAATGGTGTTCCGGGTATCTATATAATATACTTTCATTTTAAAATATTAATTATTTTGGATGAATTAAGGATCTAGATTGAGAGTGACTTTTTGCAATGGATTAAAACCTCAATATTTCGGTCATTAATCCGAAGCGGATGACAGAGATGTCGTTGTGGTAATAAATGTTATAGTAGTCACTTCCTTTATATAATTGAATAAAGAATCCGATATCTTCTAGAAACTTTGGATGATAGTATACCGTCATAGCAGCATTCAGCCGACTAGGATCAAGAAAATCCCAATCATTAATCTGATCCAGCATTAAAGAGGTCTCCAGTTTAACGGAAAAACTTGCTCTTCTGCTTTCTGTGAAAAGATGTTTATCCATAGGTAGTTTATAAACTAGAAAAGAATTATGCCATCTCAACCCACTGTAAGTTCCCCTCATTTCCCGAATCATCCATTCAGCTGGGTGTACTTCAACTGATGATTTAAAAAACCTCAATGCATTTCTTTTTTCATTGTAGAAACTCCGGAGAATCCCAAATTCAATAAAATTAGTGGCGAAATTCCCAGATTTAAAATTCACATCCGTAAAAGTCGAATCTTTATAAAATGTGCCGTCTTGCCCGTTAGAATGATGAGCAATCTTGCCAAAGATGGAAGCTTTTTCTTGTGGTCCTGTTTCCGATATTAAATGATACACTGAAATTTGCGGAATATAACTTGGTGTTTGCACCGGGTAGGATTCTTCATTATACATTCTAATTCTCACCTGTGGAGTAAGAATCCCTATCAGTTTTGAGTCTGCTCTTTCTCTAATAATAAAATTAGGGTTTATATTTGCTTCAAAAATGAGTGGTTCCAGATTTCCTATATCAGTTGGAAATGTGATGTAACTATCACTCTGGTTGACCAGGGCCATTTTGGTTACATCCAATTTAGGCAAGCTATCTCCTACAGCCTGGGCAAATGTTATAATATTTAGTAACAGAAAAGCACCTGTCAAAATTTTGGCTTTCATTTGTAGATGAGCTTAATTTTTTTCACAGTATCTTTTGAAAGCTTAAAACTGGCCTTAGAAAAATCGGGACGATTAGAAAGGGATATTTTATTAAAATTAGTAAGGCCAAACCCCTCCTTAGGAAAAAAAAATGTTTTGTCGATTTCTCCATTGCTATTTTCGTCATGAAGAATGGTTACTGCATAACGTCCTTTTGGTAGATTATTAAAGATTACAGATGACATTCCTCCCTCGATTTCTCCTGTTTCCTTCCTAAAGTATTTTTCTAATTTTTCATCGGGTATTGTACCTTCTTGATTATAAAGTGCAAATTGAGCAACTCCTTTGGAGTTTCTGAAATTATCAGCCTCTACACGTAGTGTATAAAGATCATCCTGAGATTCCTGCGCTATGGAGATTCCAAATGTAAAAATTCCCAGCAGGCTCATTAAGGTTTTCATGGTTGTTTTCATGATTTTATGTTTATTGTGTTTTTACTAAATGCATAGAAGGTTAGGACACTGGTAAAACTTATTCTTACTAGTAGAGCAATGAGAGTATCTGTTTCATACGGTCTTCCACTTATCATTAATTGAATAAAAAAACTGAGGCTATAAATAAGCATTGTTAAGATGCCGGTTAAGACGAATATTGTCCATTTTCTAGAATATTTTAACCCAATGGCTACCAGCAGGTATAGTGGGCCTGAGAGTAAGTTCACCCATAAAATAAACGGGGGATAATTTCCTTCTTTTTCCAAAATATCACTGTATTTAAAAAGAACAGAGCTACTTGCAAATAAAGTGACAGCTCCGAATATTGCGGCAGTTATACTCAGGAAATTTTTCATTGTAAGTTTGCTCATTTCTTTAGATTATGTTTTATCAAAATCTAATTTGTTCTTTTTAACCACCTAGAGCCAGTACATTATACCTGGAACACAAATTGGATTATTCTCATTTGCGTTATATTATCAATAAAAAACCTGATCCTTTGAGCATTACTATTCCAATGTATGGCTAAATTCCAGATGGGCTTTAGAGGGGCAGCGTAGGGGCCCTATCTGGCATTCTCTTTTTGGGGAAAAGAGGCTGCTCATGGGAATAAAAATGACTACAAAGAACCAGGCAATTTTCATAAGAGGATATAAATTTTTAATCCTAATTTGTTTTCTTATAACTCCAAACAGCCAGAGCATTCATAACTACAGCATAGCCGGAAATAATCATTAACTGTGGGGTAATATCATAAAAGCCTGATCCTTTGAGCATGACCATTCTGATGATTTCAACAAAATACCTGATCGGGTTGAGTAGTGTTATTTTTTGGGCCCAATCAGGCATGCTCTCTATGGGGGTAAAGAGGCCGCTCATCAAAATGAAAATGACAACAAAGAACCAGGCAATAAACATAGCTTGTTGTTGTGTATCGGTATAATTTGATATAAATAGTCCCATACCTAGAATTACCAGGAGGTAAACAGAGGTGAACAGATAAATAAGTGGAATGCTTCCAATTATTGGCACTGCAAAAATAATCTTTGAAATTAGAAGACCTATTGTCATTATTAGAAGTCCCAAAGCCCAGAATGGAAATAGTTTTCCAATAATGAATTGATACTTTTTTATGGGCGTGACATTAATCTGCTCGAGGGTTCCTATTTCTTTTTCCCGGACTATATTCATTCCTGAAAGGAATAGGGTTAACATGGTTACCAATAACACCAGAATTCCTGGCACCATGAAAATTTTATAGTTAAGTGTATTATTATACCAGAAGGAGGGAACGTTTAGAATCTCAATATTTTGGTGTTGCACGGGGTTAAAAGCTTTGATGCTGAAAGCAATATTTCTGTTGAAATTTTTAATGATTTGATTGATATATACACTTTCTACTCCTGCTTTTGAGCCGTCTATGGCATTGATGTATACCCCCAGGTCAGCTTCCTGCTCCCGTATAAGATTATTGTGAAAACTGGAGGGGATCTCGATAATGACATCTACTTTTCCTTTTTCCATGGCTTCATAAGCCATCTTGTGGGAAGGGAAGGAGCGAAGCACATTAAAATAGGTGGAAGCTTCAAAATTTTCTACAAGCTCCCGGGAACTTGAACTTTTATCATGATCTACATAGGAGAACTTAATGTTTTCAATATCGAAAGTGGCTGCATTAGATAGAATTATCAGTTGTAATAATGGAAGAACAAAAATAATGGGTAACATTCCTTTATTCCTAAATATTTGCCGGAACTCCTTTTGTATGATATAACTTATGGTCTTCATTATTCTAGTCTTATTTTATATTTTTTAATACTGAATCCAATCAGGAAAACAGCCATAACAACCAGTATTAGAGTTTCCTTCCACAGATAAATGATCCCGACTCCTTTCAGCATTATCCCTTTAAGGATTATAATAAACCATTTGGCAGGGATAAAGTGGCTGATATACTGCAACAGATCCGGCATACTGGAGATAGGAAAGATAAATTCCGACAACAAAATAACAGGTAACATCAAGCCCATAAGGGAGATCATCATAGCTGATTGCTGAGTTTCGGCGATTGTGGAAATTAAGATCCCCAGTGAGAGCGCGGTTATAATAAACAACACGGTTTCAAAAGCAAGAAAAATTAAACTACCTTCTATTGGCATTCCAAAGACCGTTACTCCTAAGATTAGAATGACCAGGGCATTTATAATTGATAAGAAGATATAAGGGAAAACTTTTCCAACCACAACCTGTACCGGTCTTAAAGGAGAAACCAAAAGGATTTCCATTGTTCCCAGTTCTTTTTCTCGGGTTATTGAAATGGAAGTCATCATGGCAGATACCAACATTAGGATTACGGTCATGACTCCTGGAAGAAAATTAAAGACGCTTTTGAGTTCGGCATTGTAGAACATTCTGGTCTCGATATTTATTTGTACACCTGGTGCGGATCCACTGTTCAGTTCTTTTTGATAATGTTGGATGATGGATTGTATATAATTGACTATGGTGTTGGCCGTGTTGGGTTCCGTTGCATCGGTAATGACCTGAATTTTTCCGAGTTGGAGCGCATGTAGATTTTGTGCAAACCCTTCTTCAAATACTAGGAATGCTTTAACTTCTCCTTTTTTAAAGACAGCCTCTATTTCGTCTTCATTTTCCACAACATTTTCTATCGTGAAATATTCGGAAGCGTTTATTTTATTAATAATTTTTATGGTTTCATGATCCTTTGATTTATCCAATATGCCAATTTCAACATTGTTGATTTCGTTGGTTATAGCAAAGCCAAAGAGCAGGATTTGGGCAATGGGCATCCCAAACAAAATAAACATAGATCGCTTATCACGAAAAATGTGATAGAACTCTTTTCTTACAAATCCGATAAAACGTTTCATATAAATTTTTTAAACACACTATTCTTTAGAGAAAGCTCATTCAACATTTCGTGCTAATTTTAGAAAAACCCCATCCATTGAATCGGCTTTATATTCCTTTTTTAAATTTTTAGGAGTGTCTAAAGCCTCAATTTTTCCTTCCACCATAATCGAGACCCTGTCACAATATTCGGCTTCATCCATATAGTGGGTGGTTACGAAAATTGTCGTTCCCTGTGCAGCCTGCTTATAAATTAATTCCCAGAACTGGCGACGAGTTATAGGGTCTACGCCTCCTGTAGGTTCATCCAGGAAAACGATCTTTGGTTCATGTAATAATGCCACTGAGAACGCTAATTTTTGTTTCCAGCCCAAAGGAAGGGATCCAACGAGTTTATTGGCAACCTCTTTTAAACCAAGGCTTTGAATGATCTCTTGAATTTTCTTCTTAATTGTCTTTCGGTCGAGTCCATATATTCCTCCGAAGAAAGAGATATTCTCTTTAATGGTTAAGTCATCATACATAGAGAATTTCTGACTCATATACCCAATGTTTTTCTTGATTTGGTCAGGTTGGGAATAAACATCCAGGCCGGTAACCGAGGCCTCTCCGGAAGTTGGCTTTGAAATCCCAATGAGCATTTTCATCGCTGTAGTTTTACCCGCACCATTAGCTCCCAGAAATCCGAAAATTTCGCCTTTATATGTTTTAAAGGTAATTTCATTTACCGCGGTGAATTCTCCAAATTTCTTGGTTAGACCCTCCACCTCAATTACAGTTTCTTCAGACTTCATTTTCTGTGTATGTTTTTTCTTTAGTACCGGCTAGATCCATAAAAACATCTTCAATACCGGGGGAGGTGGGCTCAATATTTATTTTCTCATGGCCTTTATCCAATAGGAAACTCTTTAATTCACCAGGGGAGAAGTTTTTTCTGGAATGTGTATAATGGACGAATTCTCCGAATGCAAATACACTTTCATTTTCTGGAAAATCCTTCAAGTCCTGAATAAGTTTGTACATGTTGTTCGCCTCAACATTGAATATCTGCTTATCGTGTTGTGAAATAATATTAGTAGGAGAATCAATTTTCAGGATTTTACCGTCTTGTATAAGGGCAATGCGGTCACATAAGGAAGCTTCATCCATATATGGGGTTGAAACAAGGGTGGTTATTCCTTTATCATTTAGTCTCTTTAGCATATCCCAGAATTCCTTTCGGGAAACCGGGTCTACTCCGGTAGTTGGTTCATCCAGGAATAATACCTTCGGCTTATGAATCAGGGCACAGGACAGTGCCAGTTTTTGTTTCATCCCACCCGAGAGCTTTCCGGCTCGTCTGTTTTTGAAAGGTTCGATTTGAACGTATATATCCTTTATCAAATCGTAATTTTCTTCGATAGTAGTTCCGAAAATGGTAGCAAAAAACTCCAGGTTTTCCTCAACTGTCAAGTCCTGGTAAAGGGAGAACCTTCCTGGCATATACCCAACAGATTTACGAATTTTCTTATAATCTTTCACCACATCATACCCTGCTACTGTAGCCTCGCCTTTATCAGCGAAAAGCAGGGTTGTAAGGATCCTGAAAAGGGTGGTTTTTCCTGCACCGTCGGGACCAATCAGACCAAAAAGTTCCCCTGGTTTCACCTCAAAGGAGATGTCCTCGACCGCTTTTACCTTTTTATAAGATTTACTGATATTATTTAAACTGATGCTCATATTTTATTTATTAAGCTATTTTGCCGTGGCCAACCACATTTCAGCCGGCATTCCTATTTTAAGGGAACCGTCATTCTTTACTTTTATTTCGACTGCATAGACCAGATTAGCCCTTTCTGCCCGGGTTTGAATTGTCTTAGGGGTAAATTCAGCCGAAGAGGAAATCCAGGTTATTTTACCGGGGAAAGATTTCATATTTTCCTTTGCTGAATCAACCTTCACATCTACATTCTGACCTAGTTTGATATCTGAAAGCTGGGGCTCAGATATGTACACGCGCAATGTTAAAGTTTGTAGGTCGGCTATTTTATATAATGGTTTCCCGAAACCTGTAATTTCGCCAGCCTCGGCATAGCGTGCCAGTACGGTACCCCTTAGTGGGTTTTCTACCAAACTTTTATCTATAAGATCGTTGATCTTAGCAATCTGAGCGTCAATAAATGCTATTTCATTAAGTATAGGTGCATTTTTTGTTCTGACATTTTTGATTTCCTCTTTAAGTACCTGCACTTCACCTTCAGTTTGGTCTACTTGCCTTTGAGTGGCGGCATTTTCGGTAAAGAGGTTATTAACCCTTGTTGCCTCTTGTTGAGCTAATTTTAATTTTTCATTTAGCACATCTATTTGTGTGAAAATCCCTTGAGATTTTGAAGCTACAGTTTTTTTAGAAGCCATTAATTGTTGTTTTTCCCAGTGAAGTTGAGTGGTGTCAATCAGGGCGACTTCAATTCCCGGTTCAATTTCCTCTCCTTCCTGGACATTAAAATATTTTATTTTCCCTTGGGCCTCTGCAGAGATTATAGTTTCTGTAGCCTCAAAATTTCCATAACCATCTGCTTTATTTTCCTCACTACAGGATGTAAAGCCAAAAATTGTAAATGATACCAGTACTAATATTTTTTTCATCGTTGTTTATTTTTCAGTATTTCCTTTAATTACCTTATAATCTGCTTTTGCCATTTCAAGTTCAATCTCATGAAGTTGTTGGTTTATTTTTGCTTCGTATAAATTGTTAAATTCAGTAAGATATTCCGAAGATGTTATCACTCCGTTTTTTAGTTGTGAATTGGCTGTTTGCACTATACCCTCCCGTAATTCAATAATTTCACTATCCCTAAGCAATAGTTTTTGAATCTTACTGATATTCATTTGCGCTTCCTTCAGTTCTATATTGTTATTGAAATTGAAGGTTTCTCTTTCTATATCGATCAGGTCCTTGGATATGTCTAGAGATTTTTTTTGTTCTTTAACCTTTCCCCAGTCAAAAATATTCCAGTTTAGTTTTACCCCAATCATATAAAAATCCTTGAAGGAGTTATCGAGGAAATTATACCCTGGTTTCCCATATCCGCCCTGGGCAAATCCATAAATATTTGGATAAAGACTTTTGGAAAGTAATTCCTTGTTTTGGTCCAGTTCCTTCTCTTTAAGCTTGAACCATTCAATCTCGGGCCTGACCCCTTCGGCTTGCATATACCTTTCCTGTTCGGGTAACTGGAGGATGGTGGAATTGTCTATAGGCCTGGCTATATAAGCCGAAAGACTCTTTAAGGCAGTTTCCAGCTGAGACCCTACTTCATCCTGTTGTTGTTTTACTTTTAATATTTCCGCCTTTAAGACATTTTCAGAAGCTGGTAGCGCTGCTCCGAATTTCACCTGGGATTCCAGTTCTTTAACTCTTTCGTTCAAGGAATTTTCCTTGGAATTCAGTATTGCCATTTGTTCCTGAAGCTGTAAGATTCCAAAATAATACTGATTGATCTTTTTCTTTATCTGGTAAAGACTGACCCTGACCTCCTGGGCCTGGGATTGCAATTCAAGATCTTTAAGTTTACTTCTAGCATGTATGCTTCCGCCATTGAATATTAATTGTTCCACATCAAGGGTAGCCCGGTATTGATCTTTATCGACGGATTCAATACTTTGCCCGCCAAAATCTATTGGAATCTCTGTAACATCAGATTGATAACTTCCTTTAGCATTTATAAGGAGTTTCGGGAGGTAGTCTTTTTGAACTGCTTTAACTTCACGGGAAGTTTTCTCTTCTAATAATGCTATCTGACTGATTAAGGGGTAATTTTCTTCTGCTAAATCATAGCATTCCCCAAGTCTTAGAATTTCTTGAGCCGAGGAAGTTGATCCAATCAAAAGCAATATTAATACACTTATCCTTTTCATTCTTGTACTTTTATATTATTGATTATCAAGTTTGATATTTCTTCTTTTCTTTCCTCCATCATATCTTTATAGGTTTTATCATCAATTTTTAGTAGACCTTTAAATAAAGGTGCAGCCAGGAAAGGGAAAATGTTTAATGATAGCAGATTGATAAAAAGCTGTTCCGCTTTGATTGGTTTTATATTTCCTTCTCGTACTTCTTTCTCTACCTGGGCCTGGAAACTCCGGAAGTCTGGAAAACCTTTCTTAGTTTGGAGTACGTTAATGAAATCCGAGTCACGATTAAGTTCCTGAATTATGAAATTCGGTAGATAAGGGTGCTTTTGAATAAAATCAATATAACTGTTGGTGAAATTCCTTATTTTTTGAAATAGCTCTGTATCATCATTCACAATTCTGTTAATTTCAGGAGCAATAAGGGAAAAGGCATTAGCGAATACTACTTCAAATAAAAAACGCTTGCTTCTATAATAGTAGTGGAGCATTGCCTTATTAATTCCAGCTTCATTAGCGATCTCTTGCATTCTGGCTCCATCCATTCCTTTACGTTGAAACACTCGCTCTGCTGCATTTAAAATATGATCTTCTGTTTTCTCGTCTTTCATTTTTTCTAATTTGTATTAACTAAATTGTTTAACCAACTGAATTAACCAATTGGTTAACAAATATAATTAATTTTTTTTAGTTACTTCTTATATTTACTTTTTTAATCAAATTTTCGTTTGACAAACCATATATCATGTAAGCTTAAGTTAACCGAAAGAAGGTGAAAATTCTCCTGTACCATAATTGTGGAAAGCTGCCCTTCTTTACCGTAGGAGTAATGGAAATTTATCATTGATTTCCTTCTAGGGTTAATGGGAAAGCCCAAACCAAGGCTAAAAGCAACATTTTGAACCTTTTCATTACCTATTTCCAGATTACCAGAATCATACTCAAAACCTCCACGGTATTTCATCCGATTAAGATATTTCAAAGGGTTTCCACCTGGAGAATATTCCAGACCGACTCCGAGTAAATCCTGATCAACATAATCTCCTATTTTATCCGATTGGTCTGTTTGGTTCCAAAAATTTCGTTTATAGTCCAGGTAAGCGGTCATTTTTTGACCAAGTCTGGTTTCTATTCCGATTCCAACTTCTAGGGGTAGATAAAAACTTTGTAGTTCTAAATCATGTGATCCTTCCAAGGTTTGTCCTTGATAAACTTGAGAATACGCCTGGACCTGGCCACCATACAGCTCTGACGGTGAGTTAATCACCAATCCACCTGTTAATTTTTCACTCCAGTCATATTGTAACCCTAATCCTATTCGTGCTCCTACGTAAGTGCTTTTTTCTCTGACAACAATCGCATTAGTTTGAATAATACTCCTTTCTTTTTCTGTTATTGTTCCGAAAATCAATGATCCAGAAGCACCCATTCTTAATTTTTCAGAGAAGTTGGTGCCAAAACTCACTTTAAAGTCATTTAAGCCACCATATCCTTCTATTATGCTGAAAAATTTCTGTTCTGTTCCTTCAAAATCTGTTTCAATACCATTGATAGTATAACCTACGTTAGTAAATGGTAGTAGACTTATTCCCAAACCGGATTTTGGGCTTAGAGGTAACGCAATTGAAAGACTGGAGAAATTACCATTGCTTTTATTCTCAATTTCCCCATTTTTGCTCAAAAAGGACTCTTGATATCTCAGGCCAACGTCATAAAAAAAATCATTAAGAGGGACTGCGGCCAAAGAGGCAGGATTAAGATTATTTATTTCCTCCACTGAGGACAATGCAATGCCAGCTTTTCCTAAGGCATTCGTTTTTCCCGGACCCAACTTGTTGGTCAACCCTAAACCAAAATATGAGTAAGGTGAATTGGAAAGTTCATTACTTTGAGATGTAGACAAAGTGGAATAAGAAAATAGAATTAGAAACAAAAACTTAAATTTATTCATCATAAATGGCATATATTATTTCTATTTTCATCTTTTGCTCATTAACCGCACCTTCTCCAAATAGTTCAAAAGCATCTACAGAGGTGGTAAGATTAGGAGCGTAAATTAAAAGGGACCAGTCATCTCCATCATATGCTTTGTTTTTATCATCAATAAATTTTTTGATAGGAACCGAATATCGGATTATACTAAATTCATCTTCCTTCTTATCAATATTGGCAAGGGTTAGTTGGTTACTGTAACTAATCAAATCTCCTATTATCTCATTTCTCTGGTTAATGATAAATAGCCGAAGAGAATCTTTCACCGGACGTATGGTCTTATCCTTAGAAGTATTTAAATAAAACTGCAATTTAGCTTCGACAATACTTCCTGTTCCTTCGATATCTTCAAGACTTTTCAGATGAGGAATTTCAATTTTGGTGGCAATACCCGTTCCTGCCTGGACATAACTTTGGTTTCCGGTTTCAATACTTGGGACACTCTGTTCTTGATTACTTAAACTAGGTAAAGAGGCCGTAGGTAATCCTGCAGATATATTATGAAATGTATTTTCCAGTACCACTTTAAGGTCCAGGGTTTTCTCTTGATTTTCTAGTTCTTCTTCGCTGGTATAATAAAGTCTTATAAAACTACTTTTAGAAAATGAAAGAACAGCAGTACCAGATTCATCAGGCTCAAGAATTAAACCCTGATATCGATTCAAAAATCTGTCAGGATTAGTAATCTCCTTATCCTGTATTTTTTTAAAGAGTACTTCACCGAATTGTTGGTCTAAGGTAATATGAATAGAATCTTTAGATCTTGGTCTGGGATGGAATTCATGTTTTGAAAGAATTTCTGTGGCAGATTCATATTGACTGGTATTGTAATAGACTCTATCATGAGGTTTCAAATCCTCAGTTACTTCGGAAATCAGGTACTTCTGAGAAAATAATGTATCACCGATACTGTATTTGTCGTATCTAAGAATAAAAGCTATAGAGTCATATTTCGCTTCAGAATCTATAGAATACCGGGTGGGTAAAAACTGGAAATAGGACTTGCTATTTACCTTTCCGAAAACCGGATCATCATACTGCCCTATTAACACTCGTTCTGAACCTGAAACGATTATGGAATCGAGTTTTAATGTTGATGATTTAACCGTAAGAGTGTCAAAAAGAAGGACCCTGGTGTCACTGTTTATCCATTGGTCTCCTATTGTGGTTTCTTGAATCTCATCACTACAGGAAACTGATGTTAAAATTAAGAATACATATATGAAGTTTCGCCAATCCATTCTGCCTATCTATTTATTTTTCAGCAAACATATTCAGAGGGGAAGTGGAAATAAAGGATTTTAGACAAAACGGGATTTTTCCCATTCCAGACAGCCTATTCTGACGATGAAATCCAATTAAGGCGCTTCGTCATTAAAATTAACTGATTGGACGACCCTTTTTTCCGATTAATCTATTTTGTTTTTGTTTCGGAGGATTCACAGATATTTTTGGGCAAAATTCAATAATGAAGGTGGAAAATAGATTGGTGTTGATTCTGGTTTTAGGTCTTGGAACAAAAAGTTTCGCACAAGCCAGTGATAGAAATATAGGATGGCAGTACAGTATTTATCCTTTAGGGGAGGAACATACAACAATTAGCAGATCAAAATTATATGGAGGTTTCACCAATAGATTTAATAAAATAAATTTGAAACATGCCATAGGATTTGAGGCTGATCAATTGTATCTCCCTTTTGAATATTCGCAAAATGAGAATGGTACTTCCAGTATATATGATTTCAGCTATGCAATGGACTTAAACTATGTGTTATCTGAGTTCCTGGAGTTCCATTTCGAATTAGAACCTACCCTTACAAGCAACCTGAAGAATTCCATATCTTCAGAAGATCTTTTTTTTTATGGGAGAGCCTTTGCCAGAATAAAAGGAGAGGTAGCTCATAAGCCATTTTACTTTAATGTTGGAGTTGCTTACTCCAGGGATTTAGGAGAGCCTGAGGTTCTTCCTGTGTTGACATTTTCCTCCAGAATCTCAGAAAAATTTATTTTAAAACTGGGATTCCCGGAAACTAAAATTTCATACTTGTGGGATTCATATGGTACTTTGAGTGCAGGGTTGAAATATCAAGGAAAATATGTCAATTTAAGTACTCCCATTTACATTGAAGAAAACCAAGCCGCCAATAAATTAATATGGGAATGGACCTCGCTGAATGTAAATTATTCTTATGAATTAAATAAACTATGGTCATTCGATTTTGGTGTCGGTTACCTTCTGAAAAATAATTTTTCTTTAAGGAATGTAAATGAGAAAAGGATATCATCCTTTGAATTGGATCCATCACCTTTTCTTTCCTCTGGAATCAACCTAAAATTTAACTAAAAATAATATAGAAAAAATGATAAAGATGAAATTGATTTTTACGGTATTACTTCTAGGTATTATTAGTATAAGTTGTAGCACCGATGATGATTTTGAAAGAGGGAATTGGATTAGACGATCGGTTTTCGACGGGATTCCGCGAACCAATGCAGTTTCTTTTACTATTGGAAGTAAGGGGTATATGGGTACCGGTTATGATGGAGATGACTATTTGAACGATTTTTGGGAATATGATATAGTAGGAAATTATTGGGTGCAAAAAGCCGACTTTCCAGGTACGCCCAGGAGCGCTGCTGTAGGTTTTGCCATTGAAGATAAAGGCTATTTAGGGACAGGATATGACGGTGATACTGAGCTTGATGATTTTTGGGAGTATGATAGCGGGACCAATAAGTGGACACGTAAGGCAGATTATGCCGGAGGAATCCGAAGAGAGGCTATTGGGTTTGGTATAGCCAATCACGGATATATCGGTACCGGATATGACGGGAGTAATGATAAAAAGGATTTTTTTAAATACAATCCTGCTGAAGATAGCTGGGAAGAATTATCTGGATTTGGTGGGGAAAAAAGAAGATCGGGGACCTATTTCATAATAGACGACTTGGTATATATAGGAACCGGGGAAAGTAACGGACTTTATAAGGAGGATTTTTGGGTTTTCAATCCAGAGACAGAAGTATTCACAAAAAAATTGGATTTAGATGAAGAGGATGATTACTCAATAATGCGATCAAGAGCTGTGGGTTTTGAACAAAATGGATTAGGGTATATTGCTACTGGTTATCGTGGGGGGAGCCTTGCCAATATTTGGGAATACAATCCTTTAACTGATGAATG
The DNA here is from genome assembly GCF_054121475.1 of Salegentibacter profundi. Classification (NCBI taxonomy): domain Bacteria; kingdom Pseudomonadati; phylum Bacteroidota; class Flavobacteriia; order Flavobacteriales; family Flavobacteriaceae; genus Salegentibacter; species Salegentibacter profundi. The sequence continues at coordinate 180,256 of NZ_JBSYGG010000005.1, read as the reverse complement.
GGAGGAAATCACGGCTCTTGAGGGAGTGGTCAGGCAGGACGCTGTTAGTTTTAGTACTGGTGATCAATCCTTTGTTGGTATGGGAAGATCCGCCACAATATATTTAGATGATCTCTATGAACTATTTCCTCAGCAGGAATATGACGATGAAGATTGATTAGTTTGGTTTTGTTTAATTTGTTAGCAGAAACCTGAAGTTTTTTCACTGGAGTATTCCATATATAGTGCAAAGGGCTTTAGGTTTCATTTTTAAATTATGGGAGGATACACAAAAACTTTCAATTTATATTTTTTAATCGTAGGAGTGGTTGTTACTTTGGTTTTGACGTTCTTAGGAATAAATCAAATAGGCAATCAGAAGCAAGTTGTAAAAAACAATCTGCAGGTGGAGGTTTTTACTTCCGGATCCGGGTATGGATATAGAATTCTATCGGAAGATAATATTTTAATTCAGCAGAATTTTATACCTGCTCTAGCCTATAATCAACCTTTTTGTAACCGGGAAGAAGCTGAAATGATTGCATTGTATGTATTACAAAAATTGCAAAAAGGATCAAATCCAGCCACCTCTTTTTCGAAGTTAAAAGAATTGGGAATTTCATTTAATTGTGTTGAATAAAGAAAAGATGTTCAAAATTTTTCAGTGGCAAAGGGGGAAAATAATTCTTCTGCATTTGCTTATTTGGCTTGCTTTAGGTGTAATAAATTACCTGCCCGATTTTCTTATCCTGGGCACTTATACCTACGGATTTCCTTTGACATATATCGGGTATGTGGTATTATTCTATCTTAACTATTTAGTCCTGGTCCCCCAGATATTGTTGAAACTTCGTATATTTTATTATTTAATTTCCGCCGCTTTACTTCTCACTTTGTCCGTGATATTTGGTTATATAATGGAACCATTGACCTCACCGCTTTATGTGTTAAAAGAATCTTTTTCCGATCTTGAAATTTCGCCATTATTTCGGACTTTAAGCATAATGAGAATTCTCATTATAAATTTAGCTTTTCTAATAACAGGGACAATAATTAGGATGTATAAGGAATGGATAAAAAACAGAATACTGGAGAAAGAAATTGAACGACAAAAAACGCTTTCGGAATTGAAATTCCTTAAAAATCAAATAAATCCTCATTTCTTGTTTAACTCACTCAATAGTATATATTCCTTAACTCGGAAAAAGAGTGCTGAGGCTCCTGAGGCCATTATAGCACTTTCAGAATTAATGCGATATATGTTGTATGAAACCAATAATCAAAATGTATTTCTTGAACAAGAACTAAATTATATACGACGCTTCGTTCACTTGCAATGTTTACGATTACAAAATACCGATGGTATTAAGCTTGAAATTACTGGAAAGGTTACCACTCAAAAAATCAAACCACTAATACTTATTTCCTTTATTGAAAATGCCTTCAAACACGGGACAAATGAGAGAGGGCATTCTATTGTAGTTATTAAAATTCATATAGAGGAAAATAAGTTGATTTTTTATTGTTCCAATTTTTTAAGGAGCCAACCAAATGAGGGTAAATTTTCTGGGATTGGAATTACGAATAGCAAAAAGCGACTAAATCTTTTATATCCTGGGGCTCATACTTTCGAGGTAAAGGAAGAAGAAGGTAACTTTATTGTAAATTTAACACTTAAATTGGATCAATAATGACTGTAGTAATAATAGATGATGAGCCTTTAGCTATTGAAGTTATGGAATCTTACTTAGATAAAGTTAACGGCCTCCAACTTTTGGCTACATGTACTAATCCGTTGGACGCCATTAATGTTTTAAATAAAAAAAAGGTGGACCTAATTTTTCTGGATATTGAGATGCCAAACCTGAATGGATTGGATCTGGTTAGAAATATCGAGAGTTTGCCACAAATTATTATAACAACTGCTTATTCTCAATATGCTCTGGAAGGATTCGAATTAAATGTGACGGATTATTTAATAAAACCTATACCTTTTCATCGGTTTTTAAAAGCTGTAGCTAGGGCAAAAAAAAATCATGAACTTGAAATAGGTTCAAGAAGAGAGCCCGAAAAGGAGACCGACGATTCTAAACCTGATTTCATATTCATAAAAGCGGAATATGACAGAATGAGAGTAAACCTGAATGAGTTGGCATACATTGAAGGATTAAAAGATTATTTGAAATTTCACCTGAAACCCTCTGGAAAGGTTCTTTTGACCTTGTCAAGTTTTAAAGAAATATTGGAGAAACTTCCATCCTCTAAATTTTTTAGGGTTCATCGATCTTTCATTGTTAATATCGATTTTATAACAGCGATTCAGAAAACAAAAATCCAAATTGGAGATGTAAGAATCCCTATAGGAGAAAAATACAAAAAGGAAGTATATAAGCGTTTGAACCTATAAGATTAGCTGGAAGAAATTTTAAAATATAGTCAATTCAGAGTTTTCCAGATTGTGATTCCAGCTTTAACCCTTCTCACCGATAAGTAGTTATCAGAATCCCCTCCTAATATATCAAACCTCCTATCGATATAAAGTCATTCCAAAAAGGCACTAAGGCCAATCATTACTAGGTACAAAAAAGATAGCTAAAAGAGAATACCAGGTTAATCATTGATAATAGTTTTGCCTTCCATGAAGAACCTGAGTTATTTAACTTGTATTGATTGGACCAAAAATGTTAGCGAACAATTGATATATTCCCTCTTTAAGGACTACATTATAATTGAGAATATGGCAGGGATTTTAAAAATACTCTGGTTATGTCAGAAACCGTATTGGAATATTCCTTCAAGTTTGAAATGCGCTTCCAGTCTGGATGCTGAATAAACTTTGACCATGCTTGCTGATGCTTCTCTTTATCCTTAAATGCTAGCATATAGGTTAAAGAGGGCATTTGATCCCCAGAGATATTTTTTCCGAAGAAAACTGTTCGCAGTCCTGCATCGTCAAAAATTTCAAATTCATCTTCATTGAACATCTTTAATTTTCGTCGCAGGGCATCTTCATGATAGCTTTCATAGATCCTCAATTCAAACTGATTCAAATCCTCGGCTGGTTTTACGAGATTTGGAAAACCCCAGGAGGATCTAATAAACCTACTTTCATATCTCTCAAATGGGATTTTATCTGGTGGAGTGTTCCGGTAAGCTTCCGCGGCTGATTTTAATTGATCATCATCTTCAAGCCTATCAGCAACATCAAGATATTTCTGCATGTTCTCATAGGGAATTAAGAGGTAGAGTTTTTTAGGTAAGGTTTCTCCACTTTCTTCGAATACCCCCACACTCTCTATTCCCTGCCGGTTCAAAGCTGGAATTAGAGCATCCTCAAAATAATTATGAAGAACCTCAGTTGAGGTGCCAAATCGCATATCGTATACCCTTAATTCATAGATTTCCGATTGAGAATAAGAAGAAGTAAAAAAGAAAAAGCTTGCAATAACAATAAATCGTAAGACCATAAAATTTAAATTAAGCCCTAAAGATAATATATAAATCGTGTTTCACCCTTTTCTTAAGTAACAGTTTTGGTTTTAAGTCTTTTGTAAGGGGGAAGATAAGGGGCGATAAGGCTTGGTTTTTCCTCAAGTTTACAGTGTGGGGTAATAGGGATGATTACAAATAATTAATTGATTAAACAATGGCTGGCTAAATAAAAGTAAAAACTTAGCGCAAAATTCAATCCTTTTATATGTTCATTAATCGTTGATAACCTGTTAATTAATTATTTTTCATCATCTAAAAGCTGTAATTAAATTTTATAATTTAGTTACAGTTAAAATTCAAAAGATTTCTTGGATAGTAGCCTGAAGTGAATTTTAAAGGAAACCTGGATAAAGCTTTACCATTTTGTAAAAGATTAAACAAATCCACTATAGCTACATACATAGTCGATTGATATTTATACGATTAATTTTCTGGGCCAGGATCACGAGGTGATTTCTTTTTGGCACCCTATTCAAGCCGATAGGAGAGTTGTCAAAGTGATACTTTTCCGGAATATACTATAGCCCCAATGAAAGATAAATTTGATTGTTTGGTAATTGCCTCGAAGTACAGTGGTGCCAGAGAGGTTTTTGATCTTTTGAAACAAAATTTAAGTATTCGTTCCGCCCCAGAAATTCTCCAGAATAGCGCTTTTCTGGAATGTAATTCATATGAGGAAGGCGAAAAGATACGTCTGGGAATCTTTGAATTCGAAAGCCTGGAGGAAATCTGTAAAATCAATATCGCCGATTATTTATTGCCACGGGCCAAGGTTTACTTAATGCTTAGGAATCCTGTTTGGAGGAGTTTTGCATGTTACCGGAAAAACAAAGAAGAAGGAAAGGAGCTTTCCAGTTTTATTGAAGCAGTAAAATGGGATAGTAGTCCTCCGGAAGTAGGTTTAGGCCCGCAAAAAACGAGTTATATTAGCGCCGGTAAATATTCTGATGGAATAAAATCATTGCTTGAACAAACTGAAAAGCACGAATTAAAAATTCTTCAGTATGAAGAACTACGTAGATCTCCATTTAAAGTTCTGATGGATTTAAAAGAAAGTCTTCGACTTCAATTCAAACATTCCACTGAAGAAATTGCTTTAAAATTAAGTAAACAGAAAGTTGCCGGGAAAAGGATAGGGCTTTTTAAGTCTTTTCGTCAAAATCCCGCTGAACTTGATGAGGAAACTGCAAAATACATTTATTATACTTACTTTAAAAGGGATATCGAAAGACTGGAGGACCTGTTATCAAGTAATTTCACATCGTGGAAATTTACAGAGAAAACCCTGGATGGGAATTATATCGCTAACTTTTAAAGTACAAACTGAATAGGCATAAATGGCTCTTGAGTAAAGCTTATTGAAAAATTTAATTTTTTTAGGCTATAAGAGTTTTGATTGACGGATCATGTACTTTCTAATCAAGAATAAGCCTTTCACCATTTTTAGCCGCTGACTGATAAATCTTTTCCAGGATCATAATATCCCTTAGCCCATCCTCCCCAGGAACCAATACTGGTTGATCATTCAATATTGCCCTGGCATCATCATCCATTTGCACTGCTTGCTGGTTTTTACCGAAGGGTGGTAAGATGGTTCCATCACTGGCCTTGCCTTTTACGCCACTATAACTCTGAAAAGGTCTCAAATAATACCATCCCTTTTCACAATTTATCTCCAGATTATTCAAATTTTCCCCAAAACTAGTCTTGCAATTAGCGATGATGCCATCTGGGAACTCCAGATCAAAGATGGTTGTTTCATCGACCTCTTTGAAGATATCTGGGCGCTTGGTACTATGGACGGCGCTAACAGAAATGGGCTCCATCCCGGTACTATACCGGGCGGCATTTAGTGGATACACGCCCATATCATACATCGCTCCGCCTCCCATTTGTTTTTTCAGCTTCCATGGATTCATAGGGGAGCCAAAATATCCTGCTTCGGCCTCAAGATTCTTAATAGGGCCGAAAGGTTGGGTTCGTCCCCATTTGATTATCTTTTGAGTATTAGCCTCATGTTGCATGCGGTAACCTATTGAAAGGCGTACCTTATTTTTCTCACAAGCTCTAATTATGTTTCTACATTCTTCTGAAGTACGGGCCATGGGTTTTTCACACCAGACATGTTTTCCCGTTTCCGCTGCTTTGATTGCATACTCAGCATGGAGGCCTGTAGGAAGCACGATGTAAATTACATCGATTTCTTCGTTATTGGCTATTTCCGACATATTTTCATAATTGTAAATATTCCTGTCTTTAAGGGCATATTTTTTTTGCCATACAGGAATTTTTTCCGGGCTGCCCGTAACTATTCCTCTTAATTCACAAAACCTTGTAAGCTCAAGAGCGGGTGCCAACTGACCACTACTATAATTTCCTAAACCGACAAGGGCCACGCCGAGTTTTTCTTTATTCTTAGTGGTTAAAAAATTTGGAAAAGGTAGCGCACTTGCTGCAAGAAAAAGACCTGATTGTTTTAGGAAATATCTTCTACTAGCCATGGAGAATTGATTTTGTTCTTTAATTTAAAGAAATCAGTCCTTTTTCTATGTATGAGTTAGGTTTTTAACGATAATTTAATCCATATGCATAACGGATTTAGTAATTTAAGCATGCTTACCGTAAATAATATCGATTATGAAAAAAATACTTTTTCTCACTGGTGAATTCGCTGAGGATTATGAAACTATGGTGCCTTTCCAGATGTTGGTTATGCTTGGTTACACTGTTCATGCTGTATGTCCTGATAAGAAGAAAGGCGATAAAATCAAAACTGCTATCCACGATTTTGAAGGAGACCAGACCTATACCGAAAAACCAGGTCACCTGTTCGAACTCAACCATTCCTTTGCGGAAGTCACAGCTTCAGATTACGATGGACTGGTTATCGCCGGGGGCCGGGCTCCGGAATACCTAAGGCTTAATAAGCGTGTATTGGAAATTACAAAATATTTCTTTGATCAGTATAAGCCGGTGGCAGCTATCTGTCATGCGATCCAAATCCTTACCGTTGCTGATTTGGTAGAGGGGAGAACCCTTACAGCCTATCCTAGTATTGGTCCTGAAATTGAACTAGCTGGTGGAAAATATAAGGAGGTCAATCCCACCGAGGCTGTCGTTGACGGAAACCTTGTTACTGCCCCAGCATGGCCGGGACATCCTGCATTTATTAGGGAATTTGTAAAACTGTTAGGCGCAAAGATTCAACTTTAATTTTTAGAAGGTTTTATGGATACGGAACATCTTCATTAGGATTGTAGCCAAGAAATGATTTTCTCAAATTAAGGTATATACTCTTGCTGGTAAAAACTACATGACCTTCTGAACGAAGCTTTCTTGTTCAAGAATTTTGAATGACCTTAAGCTTATTACTTCCTTTTATATTTATTTACCCAAAGAATAGCTGGCACGTGTCTTGCAACAATTCTTAAAAAAATGTGAAATTATCCTGATAAGATTTTCACCAAAAAACGGGTATAGAATATGAAAAGAGTAGCATCTGGAATAGCCCCGGTACTTCGGAAAGGAAAAGACTGGGCTTATCATAAAGTCCATTATTTTTTCATCGCGTTTTTTGCTTTGGTTCTGCTAGCCTTTACGATTTGGTTAATCACTATTTTTTATTGAGTATTAGGACAATTAGAGTGGGGATTTGTAGCAGATTTCCACGCCCTTACCCAAATTAGGGTGGAATTTGGTTCATGGCTTAAAGGGTAATTCATAACTAAATGATCCTGTACTATTAAAAATAAATATTAAAGAATAATGTTTATTCCTACCTCTTATATTTCACAACATCCAGCTATGTTTCCTCCTCATTTTGCTACACATGTGGGAACTTTACCCCGATTTTATTTTTTTTTCTTAAAATGTAACTTTTACGTACTCAATGGGTTACTAAAATTCCTGCTCTGAGCCCTGTTTTTATAGCCAAACAGTGTTGTTTTTTATTTAGATTGATTCTACATTTGCCCTAATTTAAAACAAGTCTAAATAAAAACAATTTTATAAAATGAAACATATCGTCTTTCTATGGGCCCTATTGGTAGCAGGATTTTCGAGTTACGCACAAGAGGAAAAAGCAAGCCTACAGGGATTAATTACAAATAAAGAGAATGAACCAATCCCGTTTGTAAACGTGATCCTGGAGGATGCTGGCAGTGGGACTACCTCAAATATTGATGGGTTTTATCAGTTACAGGATTTAAAACCGGGTACTTATCAGGTTACTTTTTCAGCAATTGGGTATAAAACGCTAACTAAAGAAATAGATTTACCTGAAGGAAACATTAAGAAAATAGATATAAGTTTAAAAACGGACCAGCAGGATCTTGGAGAAATAATAATCACTTCCAACCGTTCCCGGGAAACCCTGGATGAAGTTCCTTCTTCCGTATCCATTCTGACAGCTAAAGAAATAGAGAGACAAAATAGAACGAGCAATTCTGTTGCAGCTTTGTTAACTGAAATTCCGGGGATATCCCTAAGTACCAATAAAACCAGCAATACGGGTCAAACCTTACGGGGAAGAAATATGCTCGTACTTATCGATGGAATTCCGCAATCGACTCCATTAAGAAGCGGGGGTCGCGATATAAATACTATTGACCCAAATACCATTGAACGTATTGAAGTAATCAAGGGAGCTACAGCTATTTATGGGAATGGTGCCGATGGCGGGATAATTAATTATATCACGAAAAAGCCCGATACCACTGGAAAGGTAAAAAGTGTTACGGAAATGAGTACCCAGGGTTCTTTGGTCAACATAGAACATACTGTAGGTTCTAAAATTTCGCAAACTTTTTCTGGAGGTACTAAGCAACTAGGATATGTATTTTCCGGGAACTTTCAGCAAACTGGAATTTTTAGAGATGCTAAGGGGGAGGTTGTGTCTCCAACATATGGGTTAGGGGAAACCAATCAGTATAGCCTTTTTGGAAAAATGAACTACAAGTTGGCTCCTGATCATTCAGTAGAACTGATGTATAATTATTTTAGCAGTAATCAGGATACCGAGTATGTTAATCAAAATGGAGTCTATGGCCAGCGGCCGGCAATCGGTGTAATTGGTGAGGTGCTCGGAGTTGATCAGGGAAACCGATATAATCATAATGCACAACTTACCTATGATGCTACTGATCTTATTGGCAATACCGACCTTAACCTGAATTTATACATGCAGGATTTTCAAACAGTATATGGTTTCAGTGACTATTTTTATAATGCTGAAGAAGGATTTGAGGGAGGCCAGTCTACAGTAGAATCGACTAAAAAAGGACTCCGTCTTAATCTAAAATCTCCTTATGCGTTAGGGAATGAGATTACCGGGGATTTATTATACGGATTCGACTTGCTTAATGACAAGACTTCTCAAAAATTAATAGACGGAAGAATTTGGGCCCCTGAAATGGATATGACTAACCTTGCGCCTTACGCACAACTTAAAACGCTATACCGGGATTTTGTACTTAAGGCAGGACTTCGCTTTGAAAATATTAATATTCAGGTGCCAGATTACAGTACCATCTACATATATCCGTATGCTCAGGAAACACCTAATGGAGGTGTGAGTGTCGATGGTGGGGAAATATCCTATGATGCCACCACCTATAACATTGGCCTTAGGTATAATGGCCTTAAGGTTTTTAAACCCTTTGTGAGTTTTTCCCAGAGCTTCTCGATAGCAGATCTTGGCCGAACCCTTAGAACGGCTACAGAGAATACCGTAAGTCTCATCTCTTCGGAAGCGGTGATCGCCAATAATTACGAAGTTGGGTTTAATAGTAATTTAGGGGCTACCCGTTTAAGTGGAGCCTACTTTATAAGTACTTCAGATCTCGGTGCAACTTATCGTGAAGTAGAGGGTATTTTTCAGATTGCACGTCAACCGGAGAAGGTATATGGATTTGAACTGGCTATAGATACCCGTTTTACTTCCGACCTAAGTTTCGGTAGTTCTGTGTCCTATACTGAAGGTAAATTGGATTCGGCAAATAATGGAGACTATGATACTTATATGAACGGCGATCGGATACCTCCTTTGAAAACAGTAACTTACCTGGGTTATGACATTAATCCCAAATGGAATGCAAGGTTGTCTCACGTATACAGTGGCAATAGGGACCATTTCGAACCCGATGCAAATGGCAATTATACCTATGGGAAAGGTCCGGTAGAAAGTTTTAATTTGGTAAACCTTACCAGTACGTACCATTTAACGGAAAATACGACACTTGGTTTGGGAATTGAAAACCTATTAAATGAAGATTATTATAATCTTATTTCTCAATGGAGTGCACGGGATTCCAACTATATTAAAGCCAACGGAACCCGCTTTAATCTATCTCTTAAACTGGCCCTTTAATTATATGCTGCAGCCATCTTTTGATGGCTGCAGTTTTATCGGTTTTAATGAATAACAGAAAATTACTAAAATATCATTCCTGGTTCGGGCTTATTGCCGGACTTTTCCTATTAATAATGGGAATATCGGGCAGTATCCTGGTATTTCATAAACAAATCGATTCCTGGATTTTTAAGAATCAGTATCAGGAAAATTATAGTGGGCCGCAGCAACTGGATCAGGCCATAAAAAATGTGCAAAAAAACTATCCGGGTTGGGATACCCGGGTCAAGCAATTTAACCCGGGAAAAGTATTAATTTTTGATTTGCGTAATCAAAAACAACGAGCCTATCTTTTTGTGCATCCGGTCTCGGGAAAGATCTTAAAAGAAGTAGATACCAGTAAACACTTTACTTCCTGGCTTTTAAAGTTGCATTATTCCCTGCATTTAGGAGTTATAGGTCGAATTATAGTGTTATTAATAGGGATCCTATTTTTTCTTTCTTTACTAACTGGTATTATTCTTTACAGAAAATCTATTTGGAAGGTTCTCGCTTTTAGCGTTCGGCTTAATCATCACAAGAAAAGAAGTATGTATTCCTCGCTTCACCGGTATATAGGCGTTTGGGCGCTTTTGCTAAATCTGGTTTTGGTTATAACCGGAATTGTTCTTGCCTATACTGTGGCTAAAGCTGGCCTTAATCCTCTGCCGGCACCATCAGGACCGTCAATAGAAATTTCAATGAATGAAAGTCTTAAGGAAATAGAAATGGACTATCCTCGTTTTACACCCACCTATATTCGTCTTCCTTTAAGACAAGATGGAGATATTACGGTGTTTGGACGATTTTCTCAGGATCCTTTTTTTTACAGCGAATTCTATAACTATATCCGTTTGGACCATCGTACCGCTGAAATTACTTCCGTAAAGAAAGTGAGGCAATCCTCTTTTTCTGAAAAACTTGCCAGTACAGTAATGCCATTGCATTATGCCGAATTTGGAGGATTAACCGTGAAAATCCTTTATTCCTTCATAGGGCTTTCCGGACCTTTTCTCTCTATTACCGGTTTTCTAATCTGGTTGAAAGGAAGAAGGAGAAATTCAAGGAGAAAAGGAAGCCGAATTAACACCAGGAAACAATAGGGTTTGGATTAATTCCGTACCTGGAACAGTAAACAAACAGTTGGGTAATTAGGTTTTTTAATAATTTAGTTCAAAAAACTAAAATGCTACCTACTTGGAAATAATTTTTATCTTCGCCGGCTTGAATTTTAGAACTTTTTGAGATTATAAAGGGGTTAAATCCTCCTTTTACTATCAATTAAACAACCAAAAAATGAAAAGAAACCTACTTTTTTTTACCGTTTTACTTCTGAACTTCGGTGTGGGCCGAGCCCAGGATAACACTGAACAACTCGAAGAAGTAACATTAACTGCAGGCCGTATCGATCTGTCGTTTTCCAAGAATTCAAGAACAATTAAGATCATTTCTTCAGAAGAAATAAAAAACAGCGGAGCGAATAATCTTGCCGATCTCCTTCAGCAAGTCACAGGCGTGGATATTCGGCGCAGAGGGGTTGGCGGAGCACAGGCGGACCTTTACATACGCGGGGGGAGCTTTGATCAAACTTTGCTTCTAATAGACGGGATTAAAGTGGAAGATGCCCAAACCGGTCATCATACTCTCAATCTGGCTTTACCAATGGAAGTTATCGAACGAATAGAAATAATTAAAGGCCCAGCGGCTCGTGTATACGGCCAAAATGCTTTTACAGGTGCCGTTAATATTGTTACAAAGGATGCCGTAAATAATGGAGTTTCCCTTGAGCTTGAAGGTGGTTCCTATTCTCAAAAAAACGCTTCATTAACCGTAAGTAGCAACCTGGAAAAATCCTCTCATATTGTAAATTACTCCCGACAACTTTCAGACGGTTATCGTTATAACACGGATTATGATAATCAACAGTACTTTATAAAAAGCAAATTCAAGTCTGAAAGTTTACCTATTGAAATGATCGCAGCTTTTGCCGACCGTAAATTTGGCGCTAACGGTTTTTATGCATCCCCTGAGGCTACTGATCAGTATGAAGAAACCCAGGCTAGCCTGCTTGGTTTTTCCAGTTTAATAGAAAAAGGTAATCTAAGCCTGAAACCTAGGATTTACTGGCGAAGAAATGAAGATGAATATATTTATTTACGACAGGATCCTTCGGTATACCGAAATTTGCATATCAGTAATAAAGTAGGGGCAGAATTAAATGCTTCCTATGTTTCCGGCCTCGGGGTCACTGGATTTGGCGTTGATATGGCCAAGGTTTTTCTTTCCAGTAATAATCTGGGGGATAGAGAACGCTTCATGACCACTGTGTTTTTGGAGCATCAGTTTAGTTTATTAAGTGATAGGCTTGACATCACCCCGGGGGTAGCTGTCAATTATTTTTCTGATTTCAAATTTCACGCCTTCCCTGGAGTTGATATAGGTTATCAGGTGGCAAATAATTGGCGAGCCTACGGGAATATGGGGTACACCTATAGAATACCTACTTACACCGATCTTTATTATGCCTCCCCTAACACTATTGGTAATGCAGATCTTGAACCGGAAGAAGCTATTTCAGAAGAAATAGGTCTGAAATATATAGCACCCCATTTGCAGTTTTCTGTGGCCTTATTCAATCGAGATGCACGAAACCTAATAGATTATGTAAAGGAGAATGAAGACGATCTCTGGCAGGCAAGAAATGTGCGGGATGTTAACTCAAAAGGGGTAGAGGCTAATTTGACTTATGCCTACACCATTAAAAATTACCAGCAAAGCATGGATTTTGGATATACCTATCTGAGCGATGAAGTAAAAGATCTTTCTCTTGATTTCTCCCAATACTCCATTAATTCGCTCAAGCATCATTTTACTGCGGCATACACCTCGCAGTTTATTAAGAATCTTAATCACACTATTATATATAGTTATGCCGAGCGTACCATGGGTGATTCTTACAGTGTTGTAGATCTTAACATTAGCTTAAGCCTGGAAGAATTTGAAATTTATGCTATGGCCAATAATATTTTCAATACTGAGTATACTGAAACCAATCTGGTGCCAATGCCTAAAGGGAATATGCTTTTTGGAATCAGATATAATTTTAAATAATTAAAAAATTTTAGTTTCAACTGGAAGAAATTAAATTGATATTTCTATTGATATAAAAAGGTTTGCTGCATTGGCAAACCTTTTTATATAGAGCAAGGAAAAAAGTTTAATTCCAGCTTATTCAAAAAGGCTACCTAAAAAAAAATACAATTTTCACTGGATATTCAGTGTACTTATAACCCTCCTTGCTACTGTTGATCATTCTTTCTGTATAGGTTAACCTGCAAGTTTGTTTTTAAGGAAAGTAACGCAGGCTCTGGTTTTATAAAATAATTAATCAGAAATTAAGATTGATCCCGGTTTTGTTTTTTACTGAATTTAACCAGGAGGTAGAGGGCAGCTCCTCCAACGGAGCAGGCTAAAACAGCGATAATAATTAAGAGATAATCCAAAATTTTTGATTTCAAATTCCTTAACCGGTGGGTTTAACAATTAGAAAGCTGATGCTGACACCCCAAATTTATACACTATTAAATAGCGACATAAGGATCACTGCGTTAAATGAATTGTAAAAATTTAACCTAGAATGTAGTTGATCCGAAAAAGAAGGTGTTTTGTCTATAAAAGGGGGGCAAGGCCTTTTCAAGGAAATTGATCGGATGTAATTTCAGAATTAAAAAACGGACTTAGGTTTTTCAGGTTCAGCAATTTTTTGTAATCCTCGCGTTCCAGAAATTTTTCGTTAAAACTAATTACCTGAGGGTAGGAAAGTGCTTTTTCCCTATCTGCAGGACATACCGAGGAGGTCAGCATAACTACAAAAATATTCTTATTTGCGTATAGGGTATTGATTTGCTCTAATACTTCCCAACCCCCCATTATGGGCATATTTATATCCAAAAAAATAAGTATGGATTCCCTCTTTTGAATTATTTCTTGCAAATAACTCATTAACTCTTTGCCATTCCAAAAGGTTTTAAGGGGAGAATCAACCAGTTTAACCAATTGTCTTTTTTGTAACTCAGTAATAAGGTGATCGTCTTCGGCAATCAGTATTTCTAAGGAGGTTGTTTTGGTCATTTAACCGAAAGTTTATAAACCAGCAGGTAAATCTGAAGGCCTGTAAAGGTATAAAACCAAAGGGCTTAAAATTAATATTATAAGAAAAAATATAAAATAACTGATCAGGATCATCCCTGGGGGAGGTTTTACTTCAAAATCGTAGAGAATCGCTGCAGTCTCCTGGCCTTTTTAACGCTTTCTTGGCTAATAATAAGAGAGGTAAAATATATATTAGATAGGGCTATACTTAATATTTCAAAGCTTTTATTTTTGAAAAAATACATTCAAAATATCAACTGGTGTCTGATTGGCTTTTCTATTTTTTTTCTTCTTGGATGTGGAAAGGATCTGGAAAAGGAAGGGATGATGTTGCCTGGAAATTTCCAAAGGAATGAGAAGCCTGTTATCAGCCTTGTTACAGACAGTGGTACTGAAGTTTATAGTCCCTCTTATCACCTGGATTCAATAAAAGACCATTCTCATCTTGAAGCCCTTTTTCAAGATTATTCTGCGATACAAAAAGAAATAATTTATAGTCTTAACAGAATAGACCCACAACGCATCGTACCTGGTTTAATACTCATTTTGCCAGACAGCATTTCTGAGCGTTTCTTCGATTATAGTCCCTTTCCCGAAAATCTGGAACTTCTGGAATCCCTGCCGAAGGCCCTCCTGGTCAGTCAGAGAGTACAGGCTTTCGCAATATATGAAAATGGAGCCTTATGTCGTTGGGGACCGGTAAGCTCAGGAAAACAATCAACACCAACTCCAAATGGTCTCCATTATGCAAATTATAAAGCGAAAAGGAAAATAAGTACGGTGAACGCTTCCTGGATTATGCCTTATTATTTTAATTTTATGAATTTTGAAGGCCTGGCTTTACACCAGTATACCTTACCTGGGTTTCCAGCTAGCCACTCCTGTGTCAGGCTTTTCATGGAAGATGCAAAGTATATATATTACTGGGCAGATATGTGGCAGTTAAGCGGGGACCAAATAAAGAGAAATGGAACACCCATTATGATTTTTGGAAGCTATGATTTCATTGCGCCGGTGCCCTGGCTTGAACTAGCTGAAGATCCAAGGTCAAATTTTATCAATAGGGAAGAACTCGATACTATAAAAAATTACATTCAGCGTTTTCAGGCTGATTCCCTAAATTTTATAAAGGCGATTTCTTTGGAAAAGCAAGTTTTGCTTTAAATTAATACCAGATCATTATGGGTTTTTATAAATTAGTACGCATAACACTTTTATTATGAAAAAAATTTTCAGCCTAGTTTTGCTCCTGAGTATGGTAATGCTTTCCCCGGGGGACCTGTTTGCTCAGGAAACAAAGATTATGATCAGGGCGCTGGCCAATGATGCTAAGTTCATAGGAACTTCTATGGGCGGAGCTAGAATCATTGTAAAGGATGTCGAAACCGGTAGCATACTGGATGAAGGTCTTACCACAGGAAGTACGGGAGATACTGAGGCGATTCTACTCTCACCCGCTAAACGATATAAGGAAATTACCACTGCCCAAACTGCTGGGTACCTAGCTAGCCTGAACGTAAAAAAACCAACCTTTGTGAGTATAGAAGCTCAGGGTCCCATGAATAAAAAACAGGCTAAAGTATTAGCTTCAACCCAATTGTGGGTAATTCCCGGAAAAGACATCACAGGGGATGGAATCATTTTGAAAATCCCCGGTTTTGTGATAGATATTCTTTCACCTCAAACCCATGAAACCATTAGTGCTGAAACCGAGGTAGAAATTAAGGCGAATATAGTGATGATGTGCGGATGTCCGGTAACCCAAGGAGGTACTTGGGATGCCTCTGGTTATGAGATAAAAGCTCTTATTTCCTCGCAAGGGGAGGAGCAAAAGGAAATCAATTTAAATCCAACCGATAAAGAGAGTACTTTTTCTCATACTCTTAAACTCGAAAAAGGGGAGTATGAAATTACCGTGTATGCTTATGATCCAAAAACCGGAAATACAGGTCTGGATAAGGTAAATATCCTTGTGAATTAGCTCAAATTTTAATTATATAGCAAGCCTAGCTCCTCGATGGTTTTTAAAACTCCATTTTCATTGTTGCTATAACGGGTTATATAATTACTTACCTGCTTGATCTCAGGATGAGCATTTTTCATTGCGAAGCTGTATTTGGCGTTTTTCATCATTTCCAGGTCATTTAGGTAATCCCCGAACACCATGGTCTCCTCCGGGCTAATATTCAATTCCCGTTGTATATCCTTTATGGCATTTCCCTTATTGGCATCCAAGGCCGTTATATCGATAAAAACCTTTGCTGCAATGGCAACTTTAAACCTGTCGGTATAGTTTACAAAATGAGGGTAGGTATGTTCTTCCACTCCCTTATCATTACATAGGGTCACTTTTAAAATGACGTCGTTGACCTTGGTAAGGTCATCAACTGGTTTTAAGCGTTGGTAAAACTGAGAAATATGTGCGATAAAATCCTCGTCTTCTGTTTCCACATAGGCGGATTCTTTTCCACAGAGCACCAATTTGGTGTCTTCCAGTTTTCGGCCCATTTCGATAAAACCAATAGCATCCTGATGATTTAAAGGGTTGACATATAACTCCTTGCCCTTGTGTGAAACGAAAGTTCCATTTTCCGCAAAAAACATGATCCTGTCTTTAATGGGCTCGAAGTTGGTTTCAAGGTTGTAGAATTGCCTGCCGCTGGCCACGGAAAACATAATACCCTTCTGCGTAAGCTTTTTTTCTATTTCCCAGAAATCAGGATGGATTTCGTGCTGATCATTCAGCAATGTTCCATCCATATCTGTCACGATTAGTTTTATATTCTTTTGGCCCTTAAGTGTTTCCATAGTTTAATCCGATTCAGCATCAAACCTACAAATATAGGGTATCAATGGCCTTCTGGTGTTAATTCTGTATCAAATTTGTTTATACAGGTATTAATGCCAAAATATATGCTTTGGACTTTTTCTATTAAGACTTTCTGAAAAAGAGGTCTTAACCTAAAATAAGATGGCGTCTACAATCCCTCCTACAACAGCCAAAATTATAGCTAACCAAAGTGAAGGAAGAAAACCAACAGTTTTAAACCCCGTGCTGAATTTATCAGCGATTTCAATGATTATTGCGTAGGCAATTACCCGGGTAATAAAGCCTAGACCCAGGAAATAAAATATACCGAGGGTGGCTACATTAAGTATGGCGGTGAGTACCCAACTTAGTAAGAAGCTAAGTATTCCAATAATCAGGGCTACAATAATTGCCGTTTTAAAACCTTTGAGTGTTACTTTGGGCATCATTTGAGCTGCAGCAAGCAGTACTAAAGCATCAATGATAATATGGACGAGCCATTGAAACATTGCAGTTGGGTTATCAGGTTAGTCCTATTAAAGGTACAAAAAAACCGTAAAAAAAATTAAAATATTATAGCCTCTCATCCAGGGTGGTGGGTTCTTTTTTTAAGAGCACTTCATAGAGCGCCTTGAAATTAGCCAGTAGTTCCCGGCGTTCTATTTTATTGGTAGTTTTGTATTCATGACTTCGCGCGGCATATCCGGTATAGGGAAGGCCTAGGCCTTTGGCGATAAAAATAGTACGGGGTAAATGGAATTTTTGTGTCACCACAATAGCGTCCTCGATTCCAAATAGTGCATTGGACCGATACATACTGTCATAAGTGTCAAGGCCGGCATGGTCAAGAAGAATTTTGTCTTTAGGAATTCCCCGGTTCATAAGATAATTTCCCATGGCATTTACCTCATT
Organism: Salegentibacter profundi; assembly: GCF_054121475.1. Taxonomy (NCBI): domain Bacteria; kingdom Pseudomonadati; phylum Bacteroidota; class Flavobacteriia; order Flavobacteriales; family Flavobacteriaceae; genus Salegentibacter; species Salegentibacter profundi. Next base: position 162,524 of record NZ_JBSYGG010000005.1, on the reverse strand, counting down.
GTAATCTTCAGTGCTGTGGTCACCGGTGACCAGGAAGCGATTTACTTTTTTAGTTCTATATAATTCAATGGCAGTATCGACCCGGTCTTTTAGAATTGGGGATAGTTGCCCATCTGAGTGAACGCTCGCCCCAAGAACTATAACAGTCTCTGATGAGGGAACCAGGGACATGTCTTCAAAAATAAGGTGTTGGGTATCTCTTTCAATATAAGCTTTAAGCCCCAGAACAATCAAAATGGCAATAATTAAGAAAAGTACTGAGGTGAGAATTACCTTTTTGATTTGTTTCATTTTCTCCTGCTGTTATACTGGATAAATATAGTTTATATTATTTACCTATAGTTTTATTTTATTCCTTAACGTTTACCGGGCTTACAACATTGTTTACCTTTGCCTGAAAATACAAGGACAGTATATGGGCAATATAAAAGCACTGGAATGGCGATATGCTACCAAAAAATTTGATGCTGAAAAAGAATTAACCACGGAGAAAATTGAAGTTCTTAAAAAGGCTTTTAATCTAACTGCGACCTCATATGGTCTACAGCCTTTAAGGTTGGTGATTGTTAAGAATAAAAAGCTCCAAGAGCAGTTACAAGCTTTTTCATTTAACCAGAAACAGGTAGGAACGGCTTCTCATGTGTTAATTATATGTATCGAAAAGAAAGTTGGGAAAGAATTTATTGAAAACTATTTTAAATTGGTAAAGCATGTGAGGGAGACCCCAGAGGAGATTCTGGAACCTTTCAAAGAATTTTTAATAGAAGATTTTGAGGGGAAAGCTTCTGCCGAGATTACACAGTGGGCTATAAACCAGGCTTATTTAAGCCTTGGCAACTTACTTACGATTTGTGCAGTAGAAGAGATTGATGCCTGTCCCATGGAAGGTTTTCAGCCTGAAGAATATGATAAATTATTAGATCTTGGGCAACGCAACCTGAGATCCGTACTGGTCCTCCCTGTAGGCTATCGTGCAGCTGATGATATGTTCTCAAACTTCAAGAAAGTGCGCAGACCCCTGGAAGAGGTGATTATTGAAATCGATTAATAATTTACATATCTGGTGATTTCCAGGCCATACCCAATCATTCCTACCCTTTTGGTTTGCTGTGAATTGGATAACAATTTAAATTTATGAATTTCCAGGTCATGTAGTATCTGGGCGCCTATTCCAAAATCCTTATTGTCCATATGAATGGGGGGTGCTTTTGTTTCACCTTGTTTCTGAAGGTCTTTAAGTTCAGAGAGCCTATTGAGAAGGTTTAAAGATTGGCTGGCGGGATTGATAAAAACAATTGCTCCACGGCCTTCTTCATTAATTGCCCGGAACATACTATCTAATTTTTTATCGGCATTATTGGTTAAGGTTCCCAGGATATCATTGTTAATTAGCGTCGAATTAACGCGAACCAGGACCTCTTCATCAGGACTCCAGGCACCTTTGCTAAGGGCGATATGAACCTGATTGTTGGTGGTTTGCAGATAGGCTCTTAGTCTGAATTTCCCAAAGCGTGTTTCAATGTCAAAATCCTCTTTTTTCTCTATTAAAGAATCGTGTTGCATTCGGTATGCAATCAGGTCTTCAATGGATACTACCTTTAGATCAAAACGTTGGGCAACTTCCATAAGCTGAGGTAACCTGGCCATGGTGCCATCTTCATTCATGATCTCTACGATCACTCCGGCTGGTTCAAAGCCAGCAAGACGAGCAAAATCAATTGCTGCTTCGGTATGCCCCGTTCTTCTTAAAACCCCGCCTTCCCTGGCTTTGAGGGGAAAAATATGACCTGGTCGATTTAGATCGGTGGCTTTGGTAGATGGATCTATTAGGGATTTTATGGTCTTGGCCCGATCTGCAGCTGAAATTCCAGTAGTCACCCCATGTCCTTTAAGATCTACAGAAATAGTAAAAGCGGTTTCCAGAGGGTCGGTGTTTTTACCAACCATCATTTCAAGTTTTAGGTCCCGACATCGTTCTTCGGTAATCGGTGCACATATTAGCCCGCGTCCGTGGGTGGCCATAAAATTGATCATTTCTGGGGTCACCATTTCAGCAGCCGCAACAAAATCTCCTTCATTTTCACGATCGATATCATCAACAACTATAATGACCTTTCCTGCACGGATATCATCTATGGCGTCTTTGATATTATGCAGTTTAATATTTTGCTGGGTTGAAGTTTTATGCGGCATTTTTGCGGATATTTGGCTGCAAAGATATTTATTCTATTTCGGTTTTCCGGCGCAATAAGCCGGCTTTTTTAAGGCCCTTTTTAAAGGGTTCAATTAAATTATCAAAGACAAAAAGCCCTTGGTCCGTAGTAGCCCTGTATGTGAGGTAAATTCCTAGGGGCAACATAATAAGGGTAGATAGCCAACTAGCAATAAAAGGGCTTATACTACCGTCTTCTGCACTGTTTTTGGCAAAGATCCCAATAAAATGATAGGTAAGGAAAATAAGTATCGCTACGACCATTGGTAAGCCCATTCCTCCCTTTCGTATTATGGCTCCAAGCGGGGCACCCACAAAGAACAGTACGATACATGCAACGGCCAGTACGTATTTTTCGTGCAGCGCGATCTCAAACTTGTTGAGTTGTTTGGTAGCTGTTCTAAATTCGTTCTTTTTTAAGATAATATGAGACATGGCACCGTTTACACTTCCTAATGCGAGATTTACGATTTGGACCGCCTGGTTATTGTCATACTCCTGTAATAGGGAATTTTCAACCACCGTTACGGTATCTGCCGGTTGGAGATTGGTGTTAATGTTGCGCATGCCTGTTCGGTTGAACATACTACGGGAAAACTGCTTGATATTGGTATTATAACTGGTAGAAAAGGAATCAATACTTTGGTTTAATTCTGAAATCTTGAGCATTCCCTGAGTATTACTATAGGATTCGTCTTCCAGGTCAACATTGTTGATCTCCGATAGGTCCAGATTGATGGTGTATTCCCTGAAATGACTTTTGGCAAAAGGCTTATCTCTACGTTTTGAAAGATCTGAGGGCTGAATCTCATCATAGTAATTTCCATCTTTTAAAATAAGGGAAAGCACTTCGGAATCTGTGCTTCCTACAAGCTCTCCTTCTACTGCCTTTATCACAGTGAAATTACCGCTTCTTGCAGTTTTTTGGTGGATGATTACATCATTGAGGTACTGATCATTTGGACCGCTTTTTTCATCGACTTTAATATTGATAGTGCCCACTTCATTAAAAACTCCTTCTGTGATGGCCATGGCCGGTTTAAGTTGTGCGATATTTTTCCGAAGGTTGATGGATTTGAATTCGGCTGCAGGGATCACATTGTTGGCAAAGAAAAAAGCGGTAAGGCTTACCAGAAGAATAAAAAAGGTAAGGCTTCGCATGGCTCTTTGCAGGGAAATCCCAGAGGATTTCATCGCAGCAAACTCATAATTTTCGGCAAAATTCCCGAATGTCATAATAGAGGTAAGCAAAATGGTCAGGGGCAAAACCAGAGGTACTAGTTTTGGAGAAAAATAGAGCAGGAACTTAAAAATAATCTCTGCATCAAGATCTTTACCAGCAAGTTCACCAATGTACAACCAAATAGTTTGGAGTACAAAGATGAACATAAGGATAATAAAAACTGTAAAAAATGTCTTGAGGTAGCTGATTAATATGTACCTGTCTAATATTTTCAATTTAGTCGAGCCTATTTATATAGAATGAATCATAGCGAGTTTCGTCAAAGGTAAAGAGGTTTTGTGAAAGGGGTTGATTGGTTTTGAAACTTTTTACCGTAATGGTGATTTTGGTATCATTATCCTGGGTTTGAATAAGGTTGTAAATGTGCTTGGTCTGACTGTCAATGCCCAGCAGGATGTTTTTTACTTCGGCATCACTGTCTATCGGGGTAAGTTTGATATATTGAATTTGTCTGCCATTTACATTTTGGGTCGCATCCCATTGATAATTATACCCGTCTTCATAGAAGCTAAACATTTTGGAAGGGGTGATGTTGTTCTCGTCCTCTTCCACGTAGGTAGAGATGTTAATTTCCTCATCTTCGGGAATTATGGTGTAAATCTTGTTTCCATCAAATAATTGGGTTGTCCCCATTAGATTAAGAAGGTATTTTTCTCCCTTAATGCTTACATCCCCACGAGTTTCCTGACTAACATTCTCGGCAGTATTCTCCAGGGAATACTTAAAATCGATTACCATATTATCGTAGGCTTTCACTTTTGAGGAAACCTCATTTAATAGCTTTTCAGCTTTTTGTGAATTCTGGGCGCTAAGATTGATGCTCACCAGGGCTGCAATAATAAATACTAACTTTTTCATTACTCTTTTTTAATTGTTTGGTTCTTCATTTAGTAATTGGTCCAGTGCAACGAGATCATTAATTAATACCTGTCGGGCTTTACTTCCTTCAAAAGGTCCCACTATTCCTGCAGCCTCCAGCTGATCTATAATTCGACCTGCACGATTGTAGCCAAGTTTTAATTTACGTTGCAATAAAGAAGCCGAGCCTTGTTGCGCTGTTACGATCACTTCTGCGGCCTCCCGAAAGAGTTTGTCCCTTTCGCTCACATCTATATCAACTCCTGTGCCACTATCTTCGCCTTCATAGGCAGGTAATTGATAAGCATCAGGATAGGCCTTCTGAGAGCCAATGAATTCGGTGATCTTATCGACCTCTGGAGTGTCGACAAAGGCACATTGTAATCGTTTTAATTCATTTCCCTGGGTAAAAAGCATATCTCCCCGGCCAATAAGCTGATCAGCACCCTGGCCATCCAGGATGGTCCTGGAGTCTATTTTCGATGTCACTCTGAAGGCTATTCTTGCAGGGAAATTGGCTTTTATAATTCCCGTGATCACGTTTACCGAGGGACGTTGGGTAGCGATTATTAAATGAATTCCAATAGCCCGGGCTAACTGCGCCAGCCTGGCAATAGGGGCTTCCACTTCTTTTCCGGCCGTCATGATCAGGTCAGCAAATTCATCCACCACCAATACGATATAAGGCAGGAATTTATGTCCGTTTTCCGGATTGAGCTTACGAGCTTTGAATTTGATATTATACTCTTTTATGTTGCGCACCATCGCATCCTTTAGCAGTTCGTACCTGTTGTCCATCTCGATACACATGGAATTCAGGGTGTTGATCACTTTTGTGTTATCGGTTATGATGGCATCTTCAGTATCGGGCAATTTAGCCAGGTAATGGCGCTCTATCTTATTGAAAAGAGTAAGTTCAACTTTTTTCGGATCCACTAGCACAAACTTTACTTCAGCAGGATGTTTGGAATATAACAATGAGGTCAGAATGGCGTTTAAGCCAACCGATTTTCCCTGGCCTGTGGCCCCGGCCATAAGTAAGTGAGGCATTTTTGCTAGGTCTACTACGAAAGTTTCGTTCGAAATGCTTTTTCCCAGAGCCATAGGAAGTTCCATTTCGGCATTTCGGAATTTCGAGGAGGCGATCACCGAGCGCATAGAAACTATGGAAGCATTTTTATTTGGAACTTCGATCCCGATAGTTCCTTTTCCCGGAATTGGCGCAATAATTCTTATTCCAAGAGCAGAAAGAGAAAGCGCGATATCATCTTCCAGGTTCTTGATCTTGGAAATCCTGATACCTGCCTCTGGCACGATCTCATACAGGGTAACAGTAGGTCCTACTGTCGCCTTTATTTGTGCGATCTCTATTTTATAGTTCTTAAGGGTGTCTACGATCCGGTTCTTATTCTCTTCAAGCTCTTCCTGGTCTACGGTGATAGTTCCACCATAATCTTTTAATAATTCCAGAGTAGGGAAGGTGTAGTTGCGAAGTTCCAGGGTGGGATCAAATTCACCAAAATCCTCTACCAATTTTCTGCTCTGTTTATCTTCTTCTACATCTTCCTCAGGTGGGGTTTCAACTTCCATAGCCACTTCATCATAAGAATCGGTTTTTTTCTCCGGAGGAACCGGCGATTCCTTCTTTTTGTCCCTGGATAATTCTGGGTCCAGCTTAACTTCTGAGGTCTGCGGCTCTGGGGTATTTATGGTCTCTTCTTTCCAGTTTAGCTCCTCATCGGTTTCCGAGATTTCATCCTTATTAGTCGAGAACTCACTTTGTAAACTCTTATGTTTTTTACTAATAAAGCCCCCCACCATTTCAGGGGTGATTTTCAACCTAAGGCTAAGATAGGCGATTAACAGGAACAACATTAAAAGCGCTGTACCGAAGAAACCGAGATAATCCTGGAGAAAGTCGTTGGTTTCAAAACCAACCCTTCCTCCTAAAAGTGCATTGCTTTGAGCAAAAAAACCAAAGAAAACTGAAATCCAAAGCATCACTAAAATTCCCCAAAACCAATAACTTCCTAGTTTTAATGACTTGAGATTAAAAAAGAGATATATGCCGCTTATACCAATTAGGCCTGCAAAGACAAAGGAGGCCAGGCCAAAACCCTTATACATAAAAAAGTCACTGACCAATGCACCAAATTTGCTTAGCCAGTTCCTGGCTTCAATATCCCTGTTGCCGAATTCAGAAAGCGTACTTTGATCGGCATGCCAATTGAACAAAAATGAGGTAAAAGCTATGATTAGGGCAATGCCAAATAACATTAAAAAACTCCCTAGAACCACCTTTTGCTGCCTGTTTAATTTGAGAGAGACCTTTTTGCTTTTGTTTGTGGTGTTTTTTTTTGTTTTGGTTTTTTTTCTGGCCATATAAGCATTGAGAGATTTTGGGCAAAAATACAAATTAGATTATCTAATGTACGGAAAAGCTATTTTGTATTTAAAATTAACATTTTCGATATAGGATTAACTCAAAAATTGAAAAAATATGGCCCGGTGGATACGAAATCTTTTATCCAAACTGCATTGATAATATAAATAAACTGAAAATTACTCAGTAATTGGAAAGTGGGAAAAAACACAAGCTAAGTAAATGCAGCCAGGGAGAATCTGCAATATTCTGCTAAAGTGTTAAAGGCTTAATTGATATGGTTCCACCTGTAATTCAGAAAATATAAGGGAAGTAAATAAACGCACCGATAATGGCAGCAATCAAGGCGACAAAGAAAACCCCACCGGCTGCCACATCTTTAATATGACCGATCTTACTGTGGAAGTCTGGATGGACAAAATCTGCCAGGGCTTCTATGGCACTGTTTAGGCCTTCGGCTGCCATCACCACCCCGATGGCTGTAAACTGGAACAGCCATTCGGTTTTAGTGATATCAAAATAGATTCCTGTTATGGTGACAATAACAGCTATTGCAAGCTGGACTTGAATGCTGGCTTCGTGCCGAATTAAAAGCCAGGCTCCTTTTATGGCGTATCCTCCACCTCTAATGCGCTTTCCGAGAAAAGAATCCCGCATTACAGAAGATTTTTAAGTGCCGATAGGTAATCAGGTTCCTCGGAGATCTCGGGCACCTGCTGGCTATGAATAACCTGTCCATCCTCATCCAGTACAATGACCACCCTGGAAAGCAAACCCTCCATTGGGCCATCGATCATTTCAAGTCCGTAATCCTTTCCGAAATTTCTTTCCCGGAAATCTGAAAGATTTATTACGTTTTTTAATCCTTCATCATTTACAAACCTTTTCTGAGCAAATGGTAGATCTCTCGAAATACATAGCACCACGGTATTGTCAAGCTCGGTTGCTTTTTGATTGAAGTTCCTAACTGAAGTAGCACATACCCCGGTATCAATACTTGGAAAAATATTCATAATTACTCTTTTTCCCTTGAAATCCTCTAGGGTAGCCGTTGATAAGTCGGTTTTTAAGAGTTGAAAATGGGGAGCTTTCTCTCCCTTTTCAGGCAGGCTTCCATAGGTGTTAACCCGCTCTCCTTTTAATGTGATCTGTGACATAATATATTTTATTGGTTAAGGAAGATAAATTTAGGATTTATGCGATAGGCTTTTACTAAAATTATCATAAAAACAAAAAGGCCGCTTCTTTCGAAAGCGGCCTGTTTTTAAGGGTTTTTGAGAAAAGTCTATTGGTCTATAGAGCCAATCACCTTCTTCATAAACCCGTTGGCGGCATCCTTTTCATCGGCGCCTCCATCGATCATTTTTTGCACTTCTACAGCTCCACAAAGGTTAGAGACCATTTCCCCGATCACATCCATTTCCTCGTCTTTGACAGCACGATGTTCGGTATAATTTTCCAGAACCTCTATGGCATTTTCAAGCTTTTCCAGCTCGTTATTGCGCTGCAGGTGTCTAATTATTGGTAACTTCATTTACTAAGTCTTTTAAAGGCTCGAATTTATTGGTTTGAACCTGGTTTTTAAAACTTCCGTTTTTAAAAGTCGCGAATGTGGGAAGGTTGTCTACCTTAGCCAGTTTTCTGGACTCCGGAAATTTCTCGGCATCAACCATTAAAAAGGTGGTGTTCTCGTTTTCAGAAGCCAGTTTCTTGAACTTAGGCTTCATCAAACGGCAATTACCACACCATCCGGCCATATACTGGACCACAACGGTGTCATTTTGCTCCACAATCTCGCCCAGGTTATCCTGATCTAATTCCTTTACCATAACAGTGTTTTTCTTTTTTTAATTTAAGCTTAGGTAAGAGGCAACTCCGTCACGGTTGGCGTCCATCGCTTCTTTACCTTCTTCCCAGTTAGCCGGGCAAACCTCACCTTTTTCCTGTACATGAGTATAGGCATCTACCAATCTTAAGAATTCAGCAACGTTTCTACCTAATGGCATATCGTTTACACCTTCATGGAAGATCTTTCCCTCTTCATCAATAAGGTAAGTAGCCCGATAAGTGACGTTGTCACCTTCTAAAGTAAGATCTCCGGTTTCCTCGTCATAAGACTCTCCGGTAATGTCCAGAATACCAAGGCGTGAACTAAGGTTACGGTTACTATCGGCCAGGATAGGGTAAGTTACACCTTCAATACCACCATTATCTTTTGGTGTGTTTAACCAGGCGAAATGTACTTCTGGAGTATCACAAGAAGCTCCAATTACCATAACATTTCTTTTTTCAAATTCATCCAAAGCTTGCTGGAAGGCGTGAAGTTCCGTGGGGCAAACAAAGGTGAAATCTTTAGGGTACCAGAAAAGCAATACTTTTTTGTTGTTTTTCTGAGCTTCTTCAAGAACATTGATCTTGAAAGTATCACCCATTTCATTCATTGCATCTACGCTAAGGTTTGGAAATTTTTTTCCTACTAATGACATATTGTTTTAATTTTTAAAATTTAATTTATTGGTTTTTATTTCTGCGTGCAAATTTAGAGAATGACTTCAAAGTTACTACAGATTCAAATTTTTATTGTTTATCTGATTATAAGTTTTGTTTATGCTTTTAGTGAAAATAAATAGAAAAGCTCTATTCGATTCCTAAGCAGTTTTTTCCTTGAGCTGTTTGATCTTAATTCCAAAAGCTGCAAAAGTCAAGGTCATAAACGGGCTTAAGTAATTAAAGATGGCATAACCGAAATATGAGGCTACGGGGACTCCCAGAACCCCACTGTGATAGGCGCCACAAGTATTCCAGGGAACTAATACTGAGGTTACCGTACCTGAATCCTCAAGGGTCCGGCTTAGATTCTCAGGTGCAAGTCCCTTATCCCTATAGGCTTTTGCAAACATTTTCCCAGGGACCACGATGGCCAGGTATTGGTCGGAGGCCGTAGCATTAAGAGCAAGACAGCTAAACACTGTACTTGCAAAAAGTCCGAAGGTAGTATGGAATAAATTTAGCAAGGCTTTGCTTATGCGTGCAAGAGCGCCAATAGCATCCATTATTCCGCCAAAAACCATTGCACAAATGATTAACCAGATAGTGCCGAGCATCCCGGCCATTCCTCCTGCCGAAAAGAGGTCGTTAAGGTTTTCATTATCGGTTTCCACGGCAGTATCTACCGTAATAGCTTGCATAACTCCTTTATAACCACTTATAAAGGTTAGGTTGTCAGACCCGGCAATTTGTGCGACAATTCCAGGCTGAAAAATCAGTGCAGCTGCGGCTCCCAATAATGTTCCCAGTAAAAGTGCAATAAGTGGGGACACCTTCTTAACGATTAAAAGAATTACCAGCAGGGGGACTACAAAAAGCCATTGAGAGATCGTGAATGAATTTTCGATAGATTTAAGTATCGAGGAAGTATCGGTGATGCCGGATGGTTCGAGGTTTAAGCCAATTATTACAAACACGGTGATGGTCACTAAAATTGTGGGCACGGTAGTAAGGGTCATGTATCGGATATGCGTAAAAAGGTCGGTTCCTGCCATAGCTGGGGCAAGGTTGGTGGTATCGCTCAATGGAGACAATTTATCCCCAAAATATGCCCCAGATAGAATCGCACCTGCGGTCATTCCAACTGAGATTCCCAAAGCTTCCGCGATCCCAATCAAGGCAATACCCACTGTAGCTGAAGTAGTCCAACTACTCCCGGTGGCTACCGAGATTACCGAGCAGATCACCACACAGGCTGCAAGAAATATAGTGGGATTTAAAATTTGTAGCCCGTAATAGATCATGGTAGGGATAATTCCCGAAATAAGCCAGGTTCCAGCCAGGGCTCCAACCATCAGAAGAATAAGGATCGCTCCGGAAGTGCTCTGGATATTAGAGGCTACCTCATCGATCATTTTGTCGTACTTTGTGTTATTGAAGTATCCGACAATGGCCGCAACCGCTCCTCCGAGTAAAAGAATAAATTGATTGGAACCACTAAGGGCGTCATCTCCAAAAACATAAACATTAAAAGCAAGCATCGCTACTAAAGCGAAAACAGGAATTAATGCTTCCCAAATATTTAATTCTCTATTCTCAACAATTTGTTCATCCTGGGGGCTGGTTGATTCGTTTTCCATTAGGGCTTTGGTGTGATAAAACTTCCCAGAGATTATTTTTCCCGGGGAGCGGAGTTAAAATATCGTTTCTGCCCGTAATTTTACGATTTTACTGTAAAACCAACAAGTTTTACATGGGTCTATAATTAAAAACTATAGCCCATTCCAAACTGAATACCCAAACCTGAAAGTTTAAAATGATGATCTTCCTTTTCAAAGGGTACCAATGCAAATTGTTTGTAATTGGGGATGATAAACATCTGGAAGTTTCTGATATAGTGATTTATACCTATTCCGGCACTAAAACCAATACCGGATTGGGAATCAAAACTATTGTCTGAATTCTGAAAATCCATAACCAGTCCAGCATTGGCAAATAAATAATTCAGGAACCTGTAATTAAGTAAAACCGGGATTGAGGTGATTTGAAGTCTTTCTCTTCTGGAAGTTTGTTCGAGCGACGGGGCTGAATGAATTCCGATATCTCCAGTCCAGAATCCAACTCCAGTTTCAAGTCCAAGACCATTGGGTAATCGAAGTATATATCGTAAGCCCAGTTCATAAGCGGTTTCGGGATCATAACTTGAGCCCCCGTCAAGGTTTTGGCTCCCCTCTAACTGGTAAGAAGAAATTCCATAATACCCCCTTAATTCACTTTGGTTCTGGGCTGAGACTGTAAAGGGGTAATTGAGAAGAACAAGGATTAAGCAATATTTTAAGGTCTTCATGATTTGTCGATATTGAATGCAGGAAATGGATTATTTTTATTAAAGATAGGTAACTTAAAATAAAAGACCTCATCGCGCAATAACGATGAGGTCTGTAAGGAATGATTACTCCGGAGATGCCGGGGAAATTAATTTTTAAGGATTCCTACTTCAACCATGCATTCTTTCATGGTTTGGAAGGTCCTTTCAATATCATTATCCAAGCCTATACTGAAACGAATCAGCCCATCACTTAGTCCCATTTCTTTTTGTTCTTCCTCGGGAATTTCAGAAGAAGTGGAACTCCCTGGAGCGCTGAATAAGGTTTTATAAAAGCCTAAACTAACAGCCAGGTAACCTAGATTTTTTTTCTGCATTAACTCCATAAGTTCATTAGCCTTATCCAGACTTCCAACATCGAGGGTAAGCAAGCCTCCAAATCCATAATCTTCATTCATCATGCTTTTGAAAGTGCTATGTCCAGGATGGGATTCCAGACCCGGATATACCGTTCTAAGGCCCTCATTCTGGAATTTTTTTGCCAGGTACATCGCATTGTGGCTATGCTGCTTGATGCGAATATGCAGGGTCCTCAGGTTTTTTAAAACCGAGGCAGCTCTCATACTGTCCATGGTTGGACCTAAGAGCATGGAAGCACCGTCATTCACACTTCTAAGGGAATCGATAAACTCCTGACTTCCGCATGTTACTCCACCAACGGTATCACTACTACCATTAATGAATTTGGTTAAACTATGGATCACGATATCGGCACCCATTACTTTCGGGCTTATCGATAAAGGGGAAAAGGTATTATCTACAATAAAAGTGAGCCCGTGCTTTTTTGCAATTTTGGCCAGTTCAGGGAGATCGGCCACTTCCAGTAAGGGGTTGCTCACAGCTTCGCAATATAAAACCTTTGTCTTTTCAGTTATCGCAGCTTCGACTTTTTCCACATCGGTAATATCAACAAATGAAGTGTTGATATTTAGTCTTGGTGCGAAGTTTTTCAGAAACGCATAGGTTCCCCCGTAAATGGTTCTGCTAGAAACAATATGATCTCCTGCCTGGCACAGCTGAAGTAGGGTGGGGGTTATCGCACCCATTCCACTGGCGGCGACGTTCGCAGTTTCAGTGCCTTCCATGGCTGCCAGGGCTTCTCCTAGATAAAGATTCGAGGGAGAAGAATGTCTGGAATAAAGATAACAGCCTTCCGCATTCCCCTCAAAGGTATCAAACATGGTTTTGGCCGAAAGGAAAGTATATGTGGAAGAATCCGAAATAGAAGGGTTCACTCCTCCGAATTCCCCAAAGTATTGTAAATCCTGGATTTTATCTGCTGGTTTGTATTTCATAAAAATTTAAATTTAAGGTATTACCAAATAACAGGTTTATTAGAATAAAAATCAACCCTAAATTTAATATTTAGAAAAATAAACTATTAAAAGGTGGAAATTAAAAATATTAATCTAGTCTTATGTATTTTTGGTTTTCAGAACAGAAAATTTTTCAGCATATGAAACTCGATGAGAAAGACCTGCAGATCTTACAGCATTTACAAGGGGACAGTAAAATGACCAATAAAGAGATTGCGGTAAAATTGGACCTTTCGGTAACTGCTGTGTATGAACGGATCAAACGTCTGGAAAGGGAAGAAGTGATTTCGAGATATGTGGCCTTGTTAAACCCTGATAAGGTGGAAAAGGCATTTACGGTATTTTGCCAGATAAAACTAATCCAGCATACCAAAGACTATCTTACTCGTTTTGAAGCTGAAGTTACAAGCCTACCTGAAGTTTTAGAATGTTTTCATGTGAGCGGGGAGTATGATTATATTTTAAAAGTGCTGGTTAAAGATATGGCGGCCTATAGAGAATTTATGGTAACTAAACTTACCACCCTGGATCATATAGGCAGTACCCAGAGTACCTTTACGATTGAAAAGGTGAAAAATACCACGGCAATTAAACTTTAATTCTTAAAGTTTTGACAGGAAGGGTCTCCACATTGGTCATTGGCACGAATAGTTGTACTTTTGTGCTTAATTTGTATAAAAATCAACACAAACCATTGAATTATGAGTAAATATGATGTTGCAGTTATAGGTTCAGGCCCCGGAGGTTACGTGGCTGCCATACGCTGCGCACAACTGGGAATGAAAACTGCGATCATTGAAAAATATTCTAGCCTTGGTGGTACTTGCCTTAATGTGGGATGTATCCCAAGTAAGGCTTTGCTAGATTCCTCCCATCACTATCACGATGCGGTGGCTCATTTTAAAGAGCACGGAATCGAGATTCCGGGAGAGATAAAGGTCAACCTGGAAAAGATGATCCAGCGAAAGGCCTCTGTGGTGAAGCAGACATCAGATGGTGTTAAATACCTTATGGATAAGAACAAGATCGATGTGTATGAAGGTATGGGGTCTTTTAAGGACAATACTCATATCAATATCAAAAATAAAGATGATAAAACACAAACCATCGAGGCTGCAAAAACAATTATAGCTACCGGATCTAAGCCCTCCAATCTTCCCTTTATCGAATTAGATAAGGAGCGGGTAATCACCTCTACAGAAGCTTTAACCCTGAAAGAGGTCCCTAAGCACATGATCGTTATAGGGGGTGGGGTGATCGGTCTTGAACTTGGACAGGTATACCGCAGACTGGGAGCTGAAGTTACCGTCGTTGAATTTATGGATCGCATTATTCCGACCATGGATGGTGCTCTTTCAAAAGAACTGCAGAAAGTCTTAAAGAAACAGGGGGTGAAATTCCACCTCTCCACTAAAGTAAAATCGGTGGCCCGTGACGGCGATCAGGTGATTATTAAAGCCGATGATAAAAAAGGTAAAGAACTTGAATTAAAGGGAGATTATTGCCTTGTTTCGGTTGGGCGTCGTCCTTATACCGATGGTCTCAATGCCGAGGCGGCCGGGGTGAAAGTCTCCGATAAGGGAACCATCGATGTGAATGACCATCTTCAGACCAATGTAGAGAATATTTATGCTATTGGGGATGTGGTACGCGGAGCTATGCTGGCGCATAAAGCTGAGGAAGAAGGAACATTTGTTGCTGAAACCATTGCAGGACAAAAACCTCATATCGACTATAATCTGATTCCTGGGGTAGTTTACACCTGGCCCGAGGTTGCTTCGGTAGGTAAAACTCAGGAACAACTTAAGGAAGAAGGAATAAACTATAAAGAAGGAAAATTTCCAATGCGTGCCCTGGGACGCTCGCGGGCCAGTGGCGATATAGATGGATTCGTCAAAATTCTAGCAGATGAAAAGACCGATGAAGTGCTTGGAGTCCATATGATAGGTGCCCGAACTGCCGATCTTATTGCTGAGGCAGTTACGGCTATGGAATTCCGTGCTTCTGCTGAGGATATCTCTAGAATGAGCCACGCACATCCAACATACGCGGAAGCCGTTAAGGAAGCGGCACTTGCTGCTACTGACAACCGTCCGTTGCACGTATAGTTGATACCGGAAATCAAATTTTCAAACCCGGGAATCCTCTGATTTCCGGGTTTGATTTTTTATTCCTTGGGATTCAATTTGGTAGCTGTTCTTTGCCTATATTTAGGGGTTGAAATTAAAGATAGAAAAAATGCCAAAAGGAAAATCACCCTCGAAGAATTCGGCCAAAAAAGAGCCGGTATTGAGCTTAAAGGAAAAGCGGGCTGCCAAGGCCGCTAAGAAAAAGAACAGGACTTAAAAGTAGCTAAAATTAATCCCGCCTTGTCGGGATTTTTCTTTTTAGCCAGAATGGCTATTCTTTAGTAGCTCTTTTAGTGAATAGTGATCACATAGGTCACTTCAAAATTTTCTTTGGGTTCCAGCTGCTCGATGCCTTCTTTGGTTTTAAGGTTTTGATCAGTGCCTTCCACATCAGCAATGCCCAGCCAGGGTTCTATGCAAACAAATGGAGCCCCGGGTTTAGCCCAAATTCCGAGATTTTTAAAACCTGGATATCCCATACTTAATACAGCGCCATGAGCTTTGCTTTTAAGGGTGACTTTTTTGGAGCTAATATTTTTAAAAATAAGGGCATCATTCTCAAAGAGATCTTTTTTTAACCATATTTTATTTTCATTATCCAGGATTCCTTCTGTTTTTTCACTAACCAGGCCTTCTTCATTCAGCAGATAACTGCGTAGGTCCAGCTTTTGATCGAATTCAAGGTAATAATCCTGATAATCCTCATTTTTGGAAAGAGGAACGTTAAATGCCGGATGGCCCCCCAGGGAGAAATACATGGTTTTATCATCCAGGTTAGTGACCTTGTGAGAAACTTCCAATGCTTTTCCATTAAGTCTGAAGCTGATTTCAAAACTAAAACGAAACGGGTAATACTGCAGACTTTCCTGGGAAGCACCTAATTCGAAAACCAGTTGGTCATTGCTGCTGGATTTCAGTACCATGTTTTCATTGTAACGCACAAACCCGTGTTTAGGCATATTATAGGATTTACCTTCGAATTTGTATTGCCCGTTTTTCAGTATTCCAATCACCGGAAATAAATTCGGAGCCTGGTTTGCCCAGATATCAGGATTTCCCTGCCATAAGTATTCAATTCCCGATTCCAGGTTTTTGATACTGGCAAGTTCAGCGCCTACAGGATTAACTTCGATATTTAGAAACTTATTTTTAAGTTTATGCATCTTATTTCTTTTTTCTTCGGTTAGCATTTTTATCTCCCCGGGTTTTAGGTTTCTTATATTTTTTAACGATTTCTCTTTTATAAGATCCCCCGAGGTTTTCTTTTTTGTTTTTCTCTTTTTTCTCGTGGAAAGCAGGCCCGGGCGTATAGACATCAGAGGGTTTTGAAGGATTGTTTGTTTCCAAGATTCTGGGCTGCTCCTCCGGGATAAGTTCCCTGGAAATCGCAACTTCTTCCGGGAGCGCTTTTACCGGAACATCCATTTTCATTAAGGCTTCGATATCCTCCAGGTATCCCATTTCGCTTTCTGTGGTTAATAATAAGGATTTTCCTTCTTTTTCGGCTCTTCCCGTTCGGCCGATACGGTGCATATAATTTTCGGGATATTTTGGCGTATCAAAATTGATCACATGACTCACAGCTTCAATGTCCAAACCCCGGGCCATCACATCGGTAGCAACCAGAATCCGGGAAAACCCGCTACTGAATTGCTTGATGCTTCGAAGCCTGTAATTCTGGGTCTTATTGGAATGGATTACTGTGGCCTGATCAGGGAAATGCGATTCAAGTTCCTGGTGAAGCCGATCAGCTATTCGTTTATAAGCCACAAAAATCAGTACCTTGGAATAGCTTTCTTTATCTCGGAGAATATGCTTTAGGAAATTAACTTTGGTGTGGAAGTTCGGTATTCTGTACCCGGATTGTTCGATATTGTCCAGGGGTGTACCGCTGGCTGCGACAGAAATTTTTTCAGGGCGTTTGAAATTGGACTCGATAAGGCTTTCAACATTTTCAGTTATGGTAGCTGAAAACATGATGTTCTGTCTGTTTTCTGGAAGCAATTCTAGAATATTATTGATCTGAAATTTGAATCCCAGGTCTAGCATAACATCTACTTCGTCGATCACCAGTTTTTGAATGGATTTTAACTGTAATGCTCTTCTGAGAACCAAATCGTAAAGACGCCCGGGGGTTGCCACTACAATATCCTGGCCCTGCAGAAGCCTTTGCTGTTGCGTATTGATATTTACCCCACCATAGACCCCGGCAGTGCGAACATTCATATAGGCCGTAAGTTTTTCAATCTCTTCGAGGACCTGTATTACCAATTCCCTGGTAGGCACTATAATAAGTACCCTGGGGTTTTTTTGCTTAGAAAATTTAAGCAATCTCAAAATCGGAAGGATGTAGGCAAAGGTCTTTCCCGTTCCGGTTTGGGCAATTCCCACCATATCTCTGCCGGACATTATAGTAGAAAAGCTTTGTTCTTGGATCGGGGTCGGAGAAGTAATTCCGATATCATCCAGGGCATTGCGCAAAGGAGTGGTAATGTTTAAATCCTGAAAAGTCACAGTTTGAAGTTTTTATGGGTCGGCAAAGTTAGTGAAACTCTGTTTTAAATCTGCCCCTGGGAACATTTAAAAGCATTTGATAGGCCGGGGGGATTAAGTGTTGGGCTCTCGTTGACTTCAGAGCTTTGATTCCGGGGTAAAATGATCCTGTGAAAATGTTAAGGAAAATCATAAAATCTGGTTGAAAAGCTTTTAGATTCTATATTTTTGGAGATAAGTCTAAGTAGTTATGAAGAAAATTCTTGCCTTTACGGGCTCTAACAGCAGTCGGTCTATCAATATGCAACTATTAAACCATATCACAGATCGCATACAGGGACACCAGATCAAAATCATTCAACTAACCGATTACCAGCTACCGATATATAGTGCAGATATTGAAACCCAGCGCGGCATCCCACTAAATGCAAGTATTATTAAGAACCAGATTGCACAACATGATGCCCTTGTCATTACAGTTAACGAACATAACCGGAATATTTCTGCCTTTTTTAAAAATATTATCGATTGGCTTTCAAGGCTTGATCGTAGTTTTCTTTCGGGCAAAAAGATACTGCTTATGAGCACCTCTCCGGGAGCCCGTGGTGGAGCTGCAGCACTGGAATATTGTAAAACTATTTTTCCCCGTTTTGGAGGAAAGATAGTGCAGAGTTTTAGTTTTCCCTCCTTTCGGGATAATTTCAAGGATGGTGAGATAATAAACGAAGTGCTGGAGTTAGGGGTCCAGGATGTGCTAACCAGTTTTTCCCAGGATGTGGAAGAAATCCCGGAAAAGGATATTGATAAGTAATTCTTACCATGGTTCTGTTAAAAAGACCGGCTGGAATAAATACCACCATAAGAAAAAGCCTGGTTCGATCTTTCATGCTTTAATTTTCGTCTTTTTACCTTTGCCTCCCAAACCTAATTACTCGTGCGAAGCCTAAAACAATTTACCGTAGAAAACCCCGGAGATTTTAAACAAAAGTTGCTTCGATGGAGCAGGCAGTTTCAGGAGGTGGTCTGGCTCGATAGCAATGATTATTCTCAAAAGCATGGAGAATTCGATGCCTTGCTTGCAGTGGAAGCCTTTACCGCTATTAAAACTGACTATCATCAGGCTTTTGAACAACTTCAGGAATATCAGCAGACAACCAGGGACTGGATTTTTGGCTATTTGTCATATGATCTTAAGAATGACGTGGAAATGCTTCGCAGTGAAAATTATGATGGTTTAGGCTTTCCTGATATGTATTTTTTTCAGCCTCAGCGTTTATTTTTGCTTAAGGGTAATACCCTGGAGATGCATTACCTAAGGATGATAGACGATGAAATGGAAGATGACCTGGCTCAGATTAAAAAGGGTGACCCCAGCCCTGACCATGAATATAAGGTGCCTCTTTACAAGGTATCTGAAATCCAGGCTAGGACCTCTGAGAAAAACTACCTGGAAAAAGTGGAACGAATGCTAAATCATATTCAACGAGGTGATATTTACGAGGCCAATCTTTGTCAGGAATTCTACCTTGAAAATCAGCGGATCCATCCCATTGGGGTTTTTCAGGATCTCAATGCTATTTCTGAACCACCATTTGCTGCGTTTTTACGGCTGGAAGAATTTTATATGCTCTCCAGCTCGCCCGAGCGCTACCTGAAGAAAAAAGGATCCAAACTTATTTCCCAACCTATAAAGGGAACAGCCAGGCGCTCAGAAAACAAGGATGAGGATTCCCTTATAGCTGAAAACCTCACAAAAGACCCCAAGGAATATTCGGAAAATGTAATGATCGTGGATCTGGTACGCAATGACCTTTCCAGGATCGCAAAAAAAGGAAGTGTGAAGGTGGAAGAGCTGTGTCGGGTATATCCATTTAAGCAGGTACACCAGTTAATCTCTACGGTCTCTGCAGAAATTGAAGATGATATACCGCCGGTGGAGAGCTTACGCTTGACCTTTCCTATGGGCAGTATGACTGGAGCACCTAAGATTTCTGCCATGAAGATCATCGAGGAACTGGAAGATTCCAAACGTGGTCTATATAGTGGTGCGGTGGGGTATTTCACTCCGGAGGGCGATTTTGATTTTAATGTAGTCATTCGCAGTATACTGTACAATTCTGAAAAAGAATATGTGTCTTTCTCGGTGGGGGGTGCCATAACGGCCCAGTCCATTCCCGAGAAGGAATATGAAGAATGTCTTTTAAAGGCAAAAGCGATGCGGCAGGTGCTTTCTTAATTGCGGCTTTTGTATCTTTGGATGGTGATGGAAAAAGCCTTTAAGAATCTGATCAAGAATGATTTTTCTTACCTCTGTAATTCCAGGTTATTGCTGGCGGTAAGTGGTGGTCTGGATAGTGCAGTGCTTTTGCATTTATGCAAAGAGGCCAAACTGGATTTTGCCGTTGCGCATTGTAATTTTAATCTTCGGGGGAAAGAGAGCGATGCTGATGAGCGCTTTGTCAAAGAATTGGCCCAGAAGATGGGGGTAGAGGTTTACCTGCAGAAATTTGACACCGCTGAATATGCCGCGGATAAAAAACTTTCAATTCAAATGGCGGCGCGAGACTTGCGCTACCATTGGTTCGAGGAAATAAGAGTCACTAAGAAACTGGATTATATTCTTACGGCACATCACGCCAATGACGATTTGGAGACTTTTCTTATAAATCTTGTTCGCGGTACAGGGCTGGAAGGCCTCTCAGGGATCAGACCGGAAAATAACAGGGTAATTCGTCCCTTGTTGCAATTCTCACGGAAGGAGATTGAAGCCTATGCCAAGGACCATGGTGTTGTATGGAGGGAAGATAGCAGCAATGCCTCTACCAAATACCTCAGAAATAAAATAAGGCACGAAATGGTTCCTCTCTTCGAAGCACTTAACCCTGAGTTTTTAAATTCATTTTTACAAACACAAGCGCATTTAAAGGAAAGTCAGGAGCTGGTGGAGGACTATATCAGCCTTATATATCCGGAGGTTGTTGAAAAAGGAAAGTTGGGTTATGAGCTTGATATTGCCTTTCTTAGAAAGATACCCAATACAAAATCGGTGCTTTACCAAATGCTAAAGACTTTTGGTTTTACCCAATGGAACGATGTGTATAACCTGCTGGATGCTCAGCCCGGGAAGATGGTCTTCTCACCAACCCACAGGTTGATAAAGGACAGGGAAAAACTTATACTTACCGAACTTCCCTCGGAAAACCTTGAGAGGGAATTTCAAATTGAGGAGGATGAGGAAGTTGTCATGTTACCTATGGGTACCTTTACATTTTCTCAGGTTAGGAAAATAGAGGAAAAGACTACGTATAGTATTTATGTTAACCCGGAGTTACTTGAGTATCCGTTAGTTGTGCGTAAATGGCGAAAAGGGGATTACTTTTATCCCTTTGGAATGAAAGGAAAGAAAAAGCTTAGCGACTTCTTTAAGGACAAAAAATTATCCATTCCCGAAAAGGAGAACAGCTGGTTGCTGTGTTCGGGAGAAAAAATTGTTTGGGTGATCAATAAACGTGCGGATAATCGATTCGCAATAACTTCACCCGATCAGAAAATATTAAAAATCACCTATAGTTTATGAGGTACCTGGCAAGTCTGTGTCTATTAGTTTTTTCATTTGCAACGGCTAATGCACAGTTTTTTGATGACAATGAACAAAATTATCAGTTTTCTAATCCAATTAGCTGGGAAGCAGAGGTCACCCAGGAAAACGATAGTATATACAATCTAATATTTACCGCTACCCTGGAAGAAGGCTGGCACCTGTATTCTCAGCAGGAAGCCGATATTGAAATCGCACCCATTCCAACAAAATTCACTTATAATGATGCTCCTGATACCTATGAACTAATAGGCCAGACCGAAGAGCCCGATGCCGAACCCTATTATGATGAAGTCTTTGGTGCTGATATTATTTATTTTGATGATGAGGCGGTCTTTACTCAGAAAATCAAGGTTTTTAATCCGGAAGGCCTGGAAGTGGTTGCTGAGGTCTATTTTTCGGTTTGTGACGATGAGCAATGTCTGCCTCCGGAAACCGAGCGTTTTACCATAGCCCTTGAGAACAAAAAGGTCACCTCCGGTTTTACTGACCTTGAGGTTACCGAGAAAGATCAGGAGCTTGCCGATGCCCTGGATATGAACCTTCAGGGAATGGAAGCTTACCAGACCAGTGAAGAAGAGGGTAATAATTTTACCAGTATATTTTTTCTTGGTTTTCTGGGAGGACTCATCGCCTTACTGACCCCATGTGTATTTCCTATGATCCCATTAACGGTTTCCTTCTTTACCAAGGGAGCTAAAAACAAAAAGAAAGGCACTGTAAATGCTATTTCCTATGGTTTTTTTATTGTCTTAATCTACCTTATTCTCAGTATACCTTTTCACCTTTTGGACAGTGTGAACCCTGAATTACTGAATAATATCTCCACTAATGTTAGTCTTAATGTGCTTTTCTTTATCATATTTATCATTTTTGCTTTTTCCTTTTTTGGATATTATGAAATAACCCTGCCCAGTTCATGGAGCAGTAAAATGGATGATAAGGCCTCCAGTGTTGGAGGATTCATAGGAATTTTCTTTATGGCGCTAACCCTGGCCCTGGTGTCGTTCTCCTGTACCGGGCCTATCCTTGGTTCTTTGCTTGGAGGATCCTTGACCAGTGATGGGGGAGCCATGCAGCTTTCCGTAGGAATGGGAGGTTTTGGTCTTGCCCTGGCCTTACCCTTCGCTCTTTTTGCCCTATTTCCGAACTGGTTGAATTCCCTGCCAAAGAGTGGTGGATGGCTTAATACCGTAAAGGTGACCTTAGGTTTTGTTGAACTAGGCCTGGCTTTTAAATTTCTCTCCAATGCGGATTTGGTGCAACACTGGGGAATTTTAAAACGCGAGATATTTATCGGGATTTGGATCCTTATTGGCTTAGGGCTTGTAGCTTATCTCTTTGGCTTGCTTCGTTTTCCCCATGAGGGGCCTAAGCAAAGAATCAGTAAAGGCCGTTTTGGAGTAGGTATCCTGTTTCTTTTATTTGTGATCTATTTAATACCAGGACTTACCAATACCAGCCATGCTAACCTGAAATTACTAAGCGGATTTCCACCTCCTTTATTTTACAGTGTGTATGATAAGGACACCGAAGCACCGCTTGGTCTGGAGGCCTATAAAGATTGGGATGAAGGGCTTAAGGCAGCCAAAAGGGAAAACAAACCTATCATGTTGGACTTTACCGGCTGGGCCTGTGTAAACTGTCGTAAAATGGAGGAACAGGTTTGGAGTGAACCTGAGGTATTTCGCACTATTCGGGATGAATATATCCTTATATCCCTTTATGTGGATGATCGCAAAGATCTGGAAGAAGACCAACAGTTTAATTATATTAGACCAAATGGCAGTATAAAGCCTATTGAAACAATTGGTGATAAATGGGCCACTTTTCAGACTATCAATTTCCGAAACAATTCGCAACCTTTTTATGTTCTGGTTGACCCGGAGGTCAATATGTTGCATAAGCCGGTAGGGTATATGCCCGATGCCGGTAGGTATTACAACTGGTTGCAGGAAGGACTGGAAAAATTCCGGGAGGATTCTAAAAATTAAATTTTCTTCCTCTTTATGCAGGTAATTTCTATCTTTAGGAACTTTAAAAATATAGCCTTAAGATGAAATTACTCCGGAATGTATTTATTGTATTGTTTATCAGTACCCTTAGCCTGCAAATTGTTGCGCAATCCCAGGAATTTGAGGTAAAAGAGCATTATCATAAAACCGAAGTTGCCATTCCAATGCGGGATGGGGTTGAGTTGCATACCACAATTTATCGGCCTAAAGACACCTCCAAAGAATACCCTATTCTTTTGCAACGTACTCCTTACAGTGCCCGACCCTATGGGGAAGATCAATTTCGATCCCTTATAGGACCCAATAAGTTCTTGATGGAGGAAGGTAATATTATTGTCTATCAGGATGTACGGGGCAGATGGATGAGTGAAGGGAAGTATGATAATATGAGGGCTTTTATTCCTGAAAAAAAAGGGAATCAAACCGATGAATCCAGTGATACTTATGATACTATTGAATGGTTAATCAATAATGTTGAGAACAATAACGGCCGGGTCGGTACCTGGGGGATTTCTTATCCCGGACATTACGCGGTAGCTTCCTTGCTCGATGCACATCCGGCTCTTAAAGCAGCCTCTCCTCAGGCTGGTATTGGAGATTTTTATTTTGATGATTTCCATCACAATGGTGCCTATCTTTTAAGTTATTGGAGAGCAACGGCCCTGTTTGGCTACCAAAAAGAGGGTCCAACTGATGAGCCCTGGTATGAACTTCCCGGACTGGGAACCCAGGACCAGTACCAGTTTTTCCTGGACGTAGGCCCTTTGAGCAATCTCGATAAATATTACGGTGAGGATAATGAATTCTGGCAACAGTTAAAAGAACATCCTAATTACGATGAATTCTGGCAAAGCCGTGGAATCATACAACACCTGGAAGATATTGAACCTGCGGTGATGGTCGTGGGAGGTTTGTTTGATGCGGAAGATCTCTATGGACCTTTCGAGACTTATAAAAATATTGAAGCGCGAAGCGATAATTACAATACCATGGTTATGGGCCCATGGAGTCATGGTGACTGGGCGCGTTTAAGCCAGCGGCAGGCCGTGGGAAACGTTTATTTTGGAGACCACCTCTCGGAGGATTACCAGCGAAATATCGAAACAGTCTTCTTCAATCATTTCCTGAAAGGGGATACCAATGAAGATCCCGAATTGCCGGAAGCCTATTTGTATGACACTGGACAGCGCCAATGGAATACCTATGACCAATGGCCGCCAGAGGGAGAGGAAAAGGTTTTTTTCCTGGGGCCTGATCAAAAGCTTACCGATGAGCCTAGCCAAACAGAAAAGCGTTTTGTCAGTGATATAAAAAAGCCGGTACCTTATAATGATGAGATTAAAGCGGTTTTCACCCCTCGTGAATATATGACTGGTGACCAGCGTTTTGCCGCAAGACGACCAGATGTGCTTGTTTTTGAAACCGAGCGTCTTGAGCAGGATATGAAACTCGCAGGGGAAATCGAGGCTGTTCTTCAGGTTGCCACTACCGGGACCAGTGCTGACTGGATCGTTAAGGTCATCGATGTATATCCTATGGATGCCGAGGATTATGAAGAAACCATGCCTCATCTGGATATGGATAACTATCATATGATGGTTCGAAGTGAAGTAATGCGCGGTCGCTTTAGAAACAGTTTTGAAAATCCTGAACCTTTTGTGCCCAATCAAAAAACCGAAGTGGCCATTAAGCTTCAGGACATAAACCATACCTTTAAGAAAGGACATAAATTGCAGATTCAGGTGCAGAGTACCTGGTTTCCCCTTATAGATCTTAACCCTCAGACCTACGTGCCGAATATTTTTGAGGCTTCAGAAGAAGATTTCAAAACGCAAACACATACGGTTTATGGTGATTCCAAGATTAAATTCATCGAAATTATAAATTAAGTGTTTAATGAATTTCAGAATTAAGAAACATTATATATTAATACTTCTGCTGGGGGCTATAGTGGCTTGCGGAGAAGAAAAAAACAATTATTCGAAGGCTGAAAAAAAAGAAGCATCGGAGAAGCTCAACCAGTATTTTGAAATGGAATTTCAGAAGGATGTTGATGA
The DNA here is from genome assembly GCF_054121475.1 of Salegentibacter profundi. Lineage (NCBI taxonomy): Bacteria > Pseudomonadati > Bacteroidota > Flavobacteriia > Flavobacteriales > Flavobacteriaceae > Salegentibacter > Salegentibacter profundi. The sequence continues at coordinate 137,347 of NZ_JBSYGG010000005.1, read as the reverse complement.
TTCTCCAATGTTGCAGACCAGGCTGGGCGAGAAATCAGATTATGATAAATGGGATGATCTTTCTCACCTTAAATATGCAGAAGATCTTAAAAAAGCCAAAAAACGTCTTGAATACCTAAAGACGGTTGATGTAGAAGCCCTCAATGAAGAAACCCGGTTAAGCTACAGGTTGTATAAACAGCAAATCGAAAATGAGATCGCTGATTATGATTACCGCTTCTATAATTATCCGGTAAACCAGATGCACGGGTACCAATCGGAGCTGCCTGCCTTTCTTATCAACATGCACCGGATCGATTCAATCAGTGATGCCCGAGCCTATATTGCGCGCCTCAAAGCTTTTCCCGAACTGGTAGAAGATATTATAGGAAATATTAAAATAAGGGAGCAAAATGGCATCGTCCCTCCAAAATTTGTTTTTGATAAAGTCCTGGAAGACAGTAGGAATGTTATTAAAGGAAAACCTTTTGGTAAAGCCAAGGAGCGCAGTGTATTATTAAAGGACTTTTATACCAAGGTGCAGGGACTGGATATTACGGATGAGGAAAAAAGAAGACTTATTAATGAAGCACAGCAGGCTCTTATCGATAAGGTAAAACCCGCATATGAGAACCTGATCGCTACCCTGGAGAATCAGCAAAAGCGTGCTAATATCGATGCCGGAGCCTGGAAGTTCCCAAAGGGAATTGAATTTTATAACAATGCTTTAAAGCGATATACCACAACTGATCTCACTGCTGAGGAAATTCACGAGATGGGAAAATCCGAAGTAGCCAGAATCCATGCTGAAATGGAAGTGCTCATGAATGAAGTTGGATTTGAGGGATCAATGCAGGAATTCTTTGATTTTATGCGGGAAGATCCACAATTCTATTATGAAGATTCTCCAGAAGGGCGTGCGAGGTACCTGGCCAATGCCACTGAGATTATTAATACGATGAAAGGCCGACTTGATGAACTCTTTTTAACCAAGCCCAAAGCTGATATTGTGGTAAAGGCAGTAGAACCTTTTAGGGAACGCAGTGCAGGAAAGGCTTTTTATCAGCTACCTGCTAAAGATGGTTCCCGGCCCGGTACTTATTATGCCAACCTGTACGATATGAAAGCTATGCCGATCTATCAGATGGAAGCCCTGGCATATCATGAGGGTATACCCGGTCATCACATGCAACTGGCTATCGCCCAGGAATTGGAAAATATTCCTGAATTTAGAAAACACAGCTTTTATACCGCCTATATTGAAGGATGGGGGTTATATAGTGAACTTCTTCCCAAGGAAATAGGATTTTATAAGGATCCTTATTCGGATTTTGGCAGGCTTGCTATGGAACTCTGGCGTTCCTGTCGCCTTGTGGTAGATACCGGAATCCATGCGAAAAAATGGACCCGGGAAGAAGGTATTGAATATTATAAACAAAACACCCCCAATGCCGAAAGCGATGCTATAAAGATGGTAGAAAGGCATATTGTTATGCCTGGGCAGGCCACGGCATATAAAGTGGGAATGAACAAAATCCTCGAATTAAGGGAGACAGCCAGGAACGAGTTAGGTGATGATTTTGATATAAGAGAATTCCATGACCTGATCCTATTAAATGGGGCAATGCCCTTAAATATTCTAGAGGAAAGAGTGATGAATTGGATAGAAGAATATAACTAATTAAACAGCGATATTGAGAATGATCACAGAAGACGAGTTGAAGACAATCCAATTGGTGAACAAACAGCAAAGCAAGCTGGAAATTCTCAATTATGGTGCGGCCATCCTTAGTTTTGTAATTAAGGATAAAAAGGAGGAGGCTACGAATGTTATAGTTTCTCCCCGGGCAAGTGAATTTGTAAAGCCGGTTTATAAGGAGCATAATAAATGTTTTGGAGCTTCCGTAGGGCGCTATGCCGGCCGTATCTCGGGTGGACAATTCAAACTTGATGATAAAACTTATGAGCTTCATGAGAAAAATGGTGTGCATTTGCATGGTGGGGATTATGGGTTTGCCTATAGAATTTGGAAAATAGATACCCAAACATCAGGGGAGAACCCATCTGTTAAACTTTCTTATCTAAGTGAAGATGGGGAAGAGGGGTATCCTGGAAATTTAAGGGCCTTTGTGAAATACACCCTTACGGAAGAAAATGAAATTTTAATTGAGTATAACGCCACCAGCGATAAGAAAACAGTGATCAACCTGACCAATCATGCCTATTTTAATCTCAATGGAGAAGGAAGTGTGAGCGATCATTTTCTCCAAATTGCCGCCAGGAAAATTTTGCAGGTAGACGATCAGCTATTGCCCACGGGGGACCTGGTAAAACTTAAAAATCACCCTAAGGATTTTAGCAAAAGCAAACTTATCGGAAATCGTCCCTTGGATGACAGTTTTGTACTTGATAATGAGGAGAGTGAAAATGCCGCGGTGCTGTTTGCCCCTTTAACCGGGATAAAAATGGAGCTTAAAACGAATCAACCGGCACTAGTGGCTTATGCCCCTGAAGACTTGCCAAAAGACCTGGAGTATAAAACCAAGATTTCAGATAAATATCCCTCCATCTGTCTGGAAGCCCAAAATTTTCCCGATGCTCCGAATTTCAGAAATTTTCCTTCCAGTGTTCTTAAACCCGGCGACACCTATAGCAATAAGATCACTCTAAGCTTTAAGGTTGTATCATGAAAAAAAATAAGCGTATTAATGAAGCTTATTAAAATTTTGCACTTTTTTTATCAAAAATTTAAGGAGGTTTCTGAGAATAGGAAAGCTTTTTAATACAAATATGAATTAGGTATGGAGTTTGGCTTTTTAGATCAGGTTGTCTTTGTAATTTACGCTTTAAGCATTGTAGCGATAGGCTTATGGGTTTCCCGGGGTAAAGGGAGCACTTCTGAAGATTACTTCCTGGCAGGAAAATCACTCCCCTGGTGGGCTATTGGAGCCTCGCTAATCGCTGCTAATATCTCGGCCGAACAATTTATCGGAATGTCTGGTTCTGGTTTTGCCATCGGTCTTGCCATTGCTTCTTATGAGTGGATGGCTGCCTTTACCCTTCTTATAGTGGGTAAATTCTTCCTGCCTATCTTCATAAAAAAAGGCCTCTATACCATCCCTGAATTTGTAGAGGTGCGTTATGGGACAAGCCTGAAAACCATCCTTGCGGTATTCTGGATCGCACTATTTATCTTTGTGAATCTTACCTCGGTACTCTATCTTGGGGCTACTGCCTTGGACACCATAATTGGTAATGGAGATGGTTCCCTATTCCTTTATTCGATCTTTGGCCTTGCACTTTTTGCTGCGGCTTACTCACTTTATGGGGGTCTTTCCGCGGTAGCCTGGACTGATGTTGTACAGGTTATTCTCCTTATTATCGGCGGATTGATTATGACTTATATCGCTCTGGATAATGTTACTGAAGGGGGTGGGGTGATCAACGGAATGGTCTCTATATATGATCAGGTGCCCGAGAAATTTTCCATGATCCTGGAAAAGGGAGAAATCATTACACCCAATGGTAAAGATGCCTGGTGGGACCTTCCGGGTCTTGCCGTTCTTATAGGTGGGATGTGGGTAGCCAATCTTTATTACTGGGGCTTTAACCAATATATCATTCAGAGGACCCTGGCAGCAAAAAGTTTAAGAGAATCTCAAAAAGGGATCGTGCTTGCCGCTTTTCTAAAGTTGATTATTCCATTAATCGTGGTCATTCCCGGTATTATTGCCTTTGTGATGAATACCGGTCCCAACGGAGAGATCGCTTCAGCTTTCACCGATATTTCTTTTTTCTCGAGTACAGGAAATGTGATCAATGATAATGCAGCTCCCTGGTTGATCAGGGAATTCATTCCAGCCGGACTTAAGGGGCTTGTATTAGCAGCCCTTGCTGCGGCAATCGTTTCCTCAGTGGCTTCCATGCTTAATTCCACGGCAACTATCTTTACCATGGATATTTATAAACCTTATTTCCAGAAAGGGAATTCTGAAAAAGGTTTGGTGAAAGTAGGCCGGATCTCTGCAGGACTTGCGCTTATTATTGCGGTAATACTGGCGCCGCAATTAAAGAACCTGGGACAGGTATTTCAGTATATTCAGGAATATACAGGGGTGGTAAGCCCGGGAATTCTGGCTGTCTTTATCCTTGGGCTTTTCTGGAGAAAAACCACTAATAAGGCGGCCATTTACGGAGTCCTGGCTTCTATTCCTATTGCCTTCTATTTCAAAATAGGACCAAACGGATGGGTGGAAAGCCCGTTCTTCCTTAATCTTCCTTTTATGCATCAAATGATGGCGACCTGGCTTTTAACCATGGCCATAATGGTCATTATCAGCCTGGTGGAGGGCAAGGGTGAAAACCACGAAAAATCCATTCCTTTAAGTAAAGAATTATTTAAAACAGGCTCCGCCTTTAATATTGGAAGTTTTACGCTTTTGCTAATTCTGGTTATGCTCTATGCATTGTTTTGGTAAGAAACCCTTACCGGGAAGTGTAATGTTCTTCCGGACATTCCCTTAGTCTTTGTGCTGCCTGTTCCGCTGTGATATCACGCTGCGGGCCAGCCAGCATTTCATAGCCTACCATAAACTTCTTCACTGTAGCCGAGCGCAGAAGAGGAGGGTAGAAACTCATATGAAAATGCCAGTGAGGGTGTTCCTGGCCATCGGTAGGCGCCTGGTGAATCCCCGAAGAATAAGGAAAAGATGTCTCAAAAAGATTATCATATTTAATGGTAAGCTTCTTTATTATCCTGGCAAAATCGACTTCCTCCTCCTGATTTAATTGCCCGATATGCTGATAATGGTTTTTTGGAATGATCATAGCCTCAAAGGGCCAAACGGCCCAATAAGGTACCAGGGCAACAAAGTGTTCGGTCACTTCAAGGATCCGTTCTTTTGCCTTTAGCTCCTGCTTTAAATAATCACCTAAAAGGCTGCGATTATTTTCTTTCCAGTATTGATTTAGTTGTGCTGTTTTTTTCTGGACTTCGGTCGGAATTGATTTCTGGGACCAGATTTGCCCATGGGGATGCGGATTGCTACAGCCCATCAGCTCTCCTTTATTCTCAAAGATCTGTACATAATTGATGTCCGGCTGAGTTCCCAAAGCTGCATATTCCTGCTTCCATAGCTTTATCACATCGGTGATAGCTTTAATTTTCATAAGGGGTAAGGTAAGGGAATGATCTGGGGAAAAACACACCACCTTACAAATGCCGCTTTCAGGTTCAGCTTTTAGAAGACCCTGCTCCTTTGCTTGCGATGAATTTTCAGGGAGTAGTGCGGGGAAATCATTAACAAAAGAAAAGGGCTTTTGGTAATCAGGATTGGTTTTTCCGCTATTACGGGTGTTTCCAGGACAGAGGTAACAGGTAGGCTCGTATACTTCCCTTTTTTCGGTGGTTTGTTTTTCGGTTTTTCCTTGCCAGGGTCGTTTGGTCCTGTGGGGTGAAACCAGGGTCCATTCCCCGGTTAGGATATTATATCTTCTATGTGGTGTGGTATTGATAGTTGTGCTCATGATCTTAGTTTTTGTAAATAAGGGTGCCTGCATCGGCCTGTACGGTAATGGGTTCGGGCCTAAGACCGAATTCCTTGAAATAGGCCTTTTCCACTTCGCGTATAAAATTATCAATTTGATCTGTTTCAATGATATTGATGGTGCAGCCTCCAAAGCCACCGCCCATCATTCGGGCTCCGTAAATAAAATCTTTTTCACGAGTAAAATCCACGAGAAAATCCAATTCCCGGCAACTTACTTCATATTGATGTTGAAGTCCTTGGTGAGAAGCGTACATCAGATCACCAAATTGATTAAGATCCCGATTTTTAATGGCCTTAGCAGCTATAAGTACCCTTTTGTTTTCCTCGATCACATAACGACACCGGTCATAGATTCTTCCATGGAAACGAGTTTTAAATTCTTCAAGAAGATGTGTATCGACATCTCTGAGGCTTTTTACTTCAGGATGGGCCTTTGCGATAATACTGACTCCTTCTTCGCATTGCTGTCTTCGCTTATTATATTGGCTATCAGCAAGACTGTGAGAGATCCTGGTATTGAGAAGTAAAATTTTACAATTCTTGAAATCGGCATGAATATAATGGGCATCGAGACTTTTACAATCAAGAAGAATTAAATGATCCTTTTTGCTCATTACAGAGGCATACTGGTCCATGATCCCGCAATTGGAGCCCACAAAATTATGTTCTGCCCCTTGAGCCAGGGCAATGATATTCATCTTGGTTAGCTTTAGATCAAATAACTCGTTCAACCCGCTGGCCAGACCGCATTCCAATGCTGCGGATGAACTTATGCCCGCCCCAATGGGCAAATCGCTTTTTATCACCCCATCGAAGCCTCTGAGTTTCTTTCCTAATTTTTGAATTTCACTGACCACACCAAGGATATAATTCTCCCAGGCATTTTCACTCTTTTTAAAATCTCTCAAATTGAATATCAAGGTGGAATCGAAGGTCTCACTGTAAATTCGGCAAATGGAGTCTGAATTGTTTTCCCGAAGCTTGAAATAAATTTTTTTGTCAATGGCCGTAGGCATCACAAAACCATTATTGTAATCGGTGTGTTCTCCGATGAGGTTGATTCTACCGGGAGATTCCACGGTAACCTGGCCCAAAAATTCTTCGTAACTTCTGATGCTAAACTCGCTGTCCAATATTTTATTTTTTATAATGAATTTCAAAGATAATAAATGTAAAAATTACATTCATTTAATTAGAAGGAAATTTTTCTTTTTGCATATATTTAAACAAAAATTTATTTAAATGTCTGAAGCCCTTATTGATTTTTATACCCCTAGTGAAAAAATGTATGTCGCCACAGATTGCTTGATCTTTGGATTTGATGATGGGCAGTTAAAATTATTGGTTTTCAAACGAAGGGTAGCGCCCAGGAAAGGAGAATGGTCTTTAATAGGGAGTTTTGTGAATCTTAATGAAGATGTGGATCAGGCCGCCAAAAGGGTTCTTGCCGAAATTACCGGGCTGGAAAACGTTTACATGGAACAACTCGGGGCATACGGGGCGGCAGCTCGGGATCCAGGGTATAGAACAATTTCCATTGCCCAGTATGCCCTGATAAGGATAAACGATTATGATAAACAGCTGGTGGAAAATCATGGAGCCCATTGGTTTGATATAAGAGAGGTGCCCGAACTTGTCTTGGATCATGATAAGATGCTGGCCGATGGGCTTGAGAAACTAAGAAGAAAAGCACGGTACCAACCCATTGGATTTGAACTTTTACCGGAAAAATTCACCATACCGCAGTTGCAGAAACTCTATGAGGTAATTTACCAGAAGGAACTCGATGGAAGGAATTTTCGTAAAAAGCTCCTTTCTCTAAATGTGTTGATTAAGCTGGATGAAAAAGACAAATCGTCTTCCCGTCGGGGTGCCTTTCTCTATAAGTTTGATCATAAAAACTATCAGAAATTACTCAAATCAGGATATAATTTTGAAATAACCTGAGAGTGTCGTGGTAGGTTTGAATCTAAAATTATTCTTAAAAAAATTAAGACTAATTCCTTTGTTAATTGCAATTTAATCGTAAAATTTACATTTATAGGAATTCAGAAAAAGAAAAGCGTTATGGGCAACAAATATTCAAGGCGTGATGCACTTAAAACAATGGTTATCGGTTCCGGGGCACTTAGCATAGGTGGAGTGGTTTCATCTTTTGCAGCTATAAATATGATCGACAACCACCATGAAGGAAAAACAGGCCGGGAGATAAATCATTCCGTCTGTCGATGGTGTTTTCAGGATATTCCCCTCAATGAATTCGCCCAGCAATGTGCAGCTTTAGGGATAGTGGCCATAGATCTTTTGAAGCCTACCGAATGGGATACGGTAGAAAAGCATGGTCTTGTGTGTTCTATGGCTACCGATGATTTTGCAGATATAGAAAATGGCTTTAATGCTCCTGAAAATCACCAGGCCCTTCAGGATAATTACAGGGATCTTATCGATAAAGCTGCAAACCATAAGATAAAAAATGTAATAGTGTTTTCCGGAAATCGCCGGGGAATGGATGAGGAAACCGGAATACAAAATTGTGTCAAAGGTCTCAAGCCTTTGCTCGAATACGCAGAGCAAAAAAATGTAAACCTGGTCATGGAACTGCTCAATAGCAAGGTGGATCACCCGGATTATATGTGCGATAATACAAAATGGGGGGTGGCCCTAGCCCAAGCCCTGGATAAGCCTAACTTTAAACTGCTTTATGATATTTATCATATGCAGGTAATGGAAGGTGATATCATTGCCACAATAAAAGAACATCACCAGCATATTGGCCACTACCATACGGCAGGTGTTCCAGGACGAAACGAAATCAATGATAGCCAGGAACTAAATTATCCGGCTATTATGAAGGCAATTTTGGAGACCGGTTATGATGGTTTTGTTGCTCAAGAATTTATTCCAACCTACGACAATAAAATAGCGGCTCTTAAAGAAGCTATTGAAATTTGTGATGTCTAAGAAGCTCGATGAAATGAATTTTAAATTGGCAGTTTTCACTGTAAAGCCTATTTCTCCAGGAGGGGTGAATAGCATACTTTACGGTCTGGATTAGAGAGCGCCTGAAAGATAAACAGGGCGTAGGTATTGCAATAGCTTAAAGAATACCAAGTGCATTAAAAACAAAAAGGTCTTTTAGATATTCTTTTCTAAAAGACCTTTTTTAATCTAATCCTACAAGAGTTGTCTATCCACATTTGGAAGAACCGCAGTCCTGACAGGTCAAACAGCCTTCCTGATACATAAGATTAGATGAACCACAATTGCTGCATTTCTGTTTTTGAGCCATGGTACCATCGGCGATATAACGCTTCAGGGCTCGTGCTACCCCATTTTTCCAGGTATTAATAGATTCGCTATCCAGTTGCAGGCTATTGATAAGATCTACGACTTTCTCGATAGACATACCATGACGAAGGGTACTTGAAATAAGTTTTGCGTAGTTCCAGTATTCCGGATTAAACTTATGGGATAAGCCCTCAATGGTGGTCTTATATCCCCGTTTGTTCTGGTACTGGAAATCGTATCTCGAACTTCCGTCTTCATTTCTGTTTTTGATGATCAGGCCTTCGTTGACCCAGCGTGGAATAAGAATCCCATCTTCGTCATCGGAGAAACCGGTAAAGATCTCGTAGGGTCTATCGTCAATAAGTCCTATAAAAGCGATCCATTTGTCTTTGTTGTTCTGAAATCTTACCACATCGGCAGTAAGGACTTCCGGTCTGGTGGTTGGAAAAGGAGAGTTACTCTTTGTTTCTTCTTCTTGTTTTTTATCCTCATTGGATAAAAGCACTCCGCTTCGAGAACCGTCGCGATAAACCGTTACTCCTTTACAGCCGGCCTGCCAGGCTTCAAGATAAAGTTGTCCAACCAGTTCTTCAGTAGCATCATTAGGAAGGTTGATGGTTACACTGATGGAGTGGTCCACCCATTTTTGCACTGCACCTTGCATGCGCACTTTACTCAACCAGTCCACATCATTGGAAGTGGCCTGGTAATATGGTGAGGCCTTGACCAGTTCGTCCAGTTCGGTCTGGGTGTAAGGACGGTCTATATCATGACCTTTTATTCTCATCCATTCTTTAAAGCGATGATGAAAAACAACATATTCTTCCCAGGAATCACCGACTTCATCCACAAAGTCCACCCTGCTATCCTTGTCGTTTGGATTGACCTTTCGCCTGCGTTTGTAAACAGGTAAAAATACCGGTTCTATTCCGGAAGTAGTCTGAGTCATCAGGCTTGTGGTTCCTGTGGGTGCAATGGTAAGTAAGGCGATATTTCTACGGCCGTATTCCAGCATATCATAATAAAGTTTTTCATCGGCATCTTTAAGACGAAGAATAAATGGATTGTTCTTTTCCCTTTCCGAGTCGAAAATTCCGAAAGGCCCGCGTTCTTTTGCTGCATAAACCGATGCGCGATAGGCTTCAAGAGCAATGGTTTTATGTATCTCTGTGGAGAAGGCAATACCATCTTCACTACCGTACTTAATTCCCAATCCAGCCAGCATATCACCTTCTGCTGTGATACCAATTCCAGTTCTTCTACCTTCGTTGGCTTTTTTCTGGATATTCAACCATAAATCACGTTCAACACCTTTAATTTCAAGACCTTCCGGATCGGCATCGATCTTTTCAATGATCTTGTCTATTTTTTCCAGTTCAAGATCGATGATGTCATCCATAATTCGCTGCGCTGCGGCAATATGTTTTTTGAATAACTCGAAATTAAAACTTGCTTTTTCGGTAAAAGGGTCTTCTACGTAAGAATAAAGGTTGATGGCCAAAAGTCTGCAGGAATCATAAGGACAAAGTGGAATTTCACCACATGGATTTGTAGACACTGTTTTGTAACCCAGGTCGGCATAACAATCCGGCACTGATTCATTTATGATGGTGTCCCAAAAAAGGATTCCTGGTTCGGCCGATTTCCAGGCATTGTGAATAATTTTTTTCCAAAGTTTACCTGCTTCAATTTCCCTGGTGTTTTTGGGATTCTCACTGAAGATCGGGTATTTCTGAACGTAATTTTTGTCGTCCTTTACCGCACGCATGAATTCATCATCAATACGAACAGAAACATTGGCACCTGTAACTTTTCCCTGCTCCATTTTGGCATTGATAAAATCTTCAGAATCAGGGTGGTTAATAGAAACAGAAAGCATAAGGGCACCTCGTCTACCATCCTGGGCGACCTCACGCGTTGAATTGGAATAGCGTTCCATAAAAGGAACGATCCCGGTAGAAGTAAGGGCTGAATTTTTTACCGCAGAACCTTTTGGGCGTATATGAGAAAGGTCATGACCCACACCACCGCGGCGTTTCATCAGCTGCACCTGTTCCTGATCTATTTTCATAACCCCACCATAGGAATCGGAATTTCCTTCATTGCCTATCACAAAGCAGTTGGAAAGCGAGGCGATCTGGTATGGATTGCCAATTCCTGCCATCGGGCTTCCCTGTGGAACGATGTATTTGAAGTCCTTGATCAAATCAAAAACCTCGTCTTCGCTCATCGGATTAGGGTAGCGTTTTTCTACTCGGGCAATCTCTTTAGCAATACGGCGATGCATATCGTTAGGAGTAAGTTCGTAAATATTGCCTTGAGAATCTTTCAGGGCATATTTATTTACCCATACCCGGGCAGCTAAATCATCTCCTTTAAAATACTCCAGGGAAGCCTTATAGGCTTCATCCTGACCGTAAGTTTTAGGAGGGGCGGTAGTTGTTGGCGCGCTCATATTCTATTTAAATTTTCAGGTTAGTAATCCAGTTCTTGAAAAACTGTTTTGTAAATATAGATAAACCTAAACAACATTTTACATCTTAAAAATAAAAAGTTATCAAAAACAAATTGTTAATAGGCTAAAAATCAGTAATTTAAAAATTTATTAACAGTTAAAAGTTTACAAATTTTGAAAAAAAGCTAATTTAAGTTTGGTGAGAAATAAGCGCCTGAAACTTAAGGCAAAAAAAGAGGCCGACTAAAAATTAGCCGGCCTTCTTTGAATTAACACCTATGAAAATTCAAAATAGATTCTTATTTTGAAACAGACCAAATGGCGTATCCATTTGCAGGAGCTTCCAGATTGACTGTTCCGCTTTCATCGGAGGTAGGGGTGTATGTTGAGTCACCATTATAATCTATAAGGGTAACATTCTTCCAATTTGTTTGAACATTTCGGCGTTTGATATTATCGCCGGTGCTAATATAAAGAATTAATCCGGGGTTTTCATTATCTCCACTTTTTTTCATGAGGTATTTATCTTTATCTACATGTAGATTTTCAGTGGCCTTCAGAGTCAGGCTATTATGAATTTTAATTAATTGCCGATTTCCCGGCTTAAAATTATCATTTTCATAATCTAAATAAAAAATAGTGGGATATCCTGGATGTGTTAAAATAAAAACATAAGTCTTTCATTTTATTTTCTACCGAAATATTACTGTCCTCATTGCTAATTTTCTCCGCATCATGATTAGCAGTAAAACTCACCGCTTTATCCGGATGGGTTTTCCATAGCAAATCATTGTACTAAATAAGTAAGATCCCTGTGACGATCAAAGGCTTCATCCAGTTTATAAAAAGTGGCAAAATCAAATACTCTACCCTAAGGATCCTCAAGGTAACTGGTCAGGTTTGATTCATTTCCATCTCAAAACTCCGCAACTGAAAACCCGCCAGCTTTTCATCCAGCTTTACCACTCAGGGTTCGAATGCCATAACATAATTTATAACCAGCCTTTTACCTAGTGATGTCCAGGGTTCCTTTCTTTAAAAAACGAAGGATTCTTATTATTTAACTGGTGATTTTGGAAAATATTCGTGAATTAATACTGGAAAAATACTGGAGGTATTTCCTGGGGGCAGGTTAAATTGAGGTATCTATCATTTTCCTCTAGCTGAGTTATGATGCAGTATCATATTGTCGATGAATTCAAAATCGAGATCAGTCGATTTGGCTATTAGATTTTCCAGTGAAGCTTCAATCCTAATTAGATAGAAATAGGGTAGGGGTCGTTTTTTCAAAATTAAAATAATCTGAAGGTTCAATTTCCATTCTTTAGGATTTTATAGACTATCAATACGATTTCTTCCGTTGTAGTTGTATCTTCACCTAGCACATCAATAGGGGGCTCATTCATCTTCGAAATTCTTTAGTTGCATCAACCTTAGAAAGAGAATATGATCTCCTTTATCCGAGTTATATAATTAAGGTAATCCCTTATTAACCGAAGAAACTGATTGTGTAGTAGGGGCAGCAATTACTACGTGCTTTAGCGTTGATTTTCATTATTTGTTTTTTTGTGTTAGCTAGGTATTAATCTTATATTTTAACTTCCTACGGTTAAAAGTAAATAAATTTCGATGCCTTTATCCTAATTATCCTCTAAACAATCATTCGAAAACGTTTTCGTGTTGAAAACTTTTTTAGTTTAAGGGATTGCCTCTAAAGATTGTGATATTTTTACCCTACAATTGTGTTACGCTTATTGATTTATTAATTTCTTTTTTAAAATTATGCGCCCTAAACTAACCTTAAAGCAAATTGCACGAGAGTTGGATGTTTCCATTTCTACCGTTTCAAAGGCTCTTAAAAACAGCCCTGAAATCGGGGAGGACACCAAACAGAAAATAAAAGCCTTTGCAAAACTTTATAATTACAAACCCAACAACATTGCCTTAAGCCTTAAAAACCGAAAGACCAAGACCATTGGGATTATCATTCCTGAGATCGTGCATTATTTTTTTACGACAGTGATCAGCGGAGTCGAGAAGGTAGCCAATGAAAAAGGTTATAATGTAATTGTTTGTCTTTCCAATAATTCCTTTGACAGAGAGGTCCTTAACCTTGATCTTTTGGCCAACGGTAGTACCGATGGTTTTATCCTTTCCCTGGCCAAGGAAACCATGCAACGGGAGGATTACCATCACCTTACCGAGGTGATAAACCAGGGGATGCCCTTGGTGCTTTTTGACAGGGTAGCCGAGCAGGTTCATTGCGATAAGGTTATTATTGATGATATCATTGGTGCTAAAAAAGCGGTCGACCATCTAATCGCTTCGGGTTGTAAAAAGGTTGGGATTCTTACTACGGTTGATTATGTCAGTGTAGGTAAACTGAGAACTAAAGGGTATATCGAAGCTCTTGAGGAGAATGCTTATCCTGTAGATGAAGACCTTATCCTAAAGATAGAAGATATGGAAAACAGCCAAAAGGAAATTAGCGAGTTTCTTAGGACAAGAGACGTGGATGGCGTTTTCGCTGTAAATGAGCAGTTCGCGGTTTCTGCAATAGGGGCCTTACGACGCCAGGGAAGAAATGTGCCTGAGGATGTTTCGGTTGTTGGATTTACAGATGGGGAACTTTCCAAGAACTTCATCCCAAGCCTGACCACAGTTAGCCAACACGGGAGTAGGATGGGGGCAGAAGCAGCACAGCTACTGATCGATAAACTGGAAAGAAAACCAGATGAGGTAGAGTTCTATAAAACTGTAATTGTAGAAACCAGTCTGGTTTGCAGGGAATCTACAAAAACGGATAAAGAGGATTGCTTTTAAAATTTCATTATATTTGTCCCAGTTTCAAATAATCAGAACTTATATTTTACTTCCTACCTTAATAAGTTTTGATAAGTCATAGCGCTTATCGTAACACATTTAAACTTACGATATGCAGAAACGAAGTTTGAGTTTTTGGGAGATCTGGAACATGAGTTTTGGATTCCTGGGAATACAACTGGGTTTTGCTCTACAGAATGCCAACGCGAGTAGAATCTTACAAATTTTTGGTGCCGATGTCCATGAACTCTCGTGGTTCTGGCTGGTTGCGCCTATCACCGGACTGGTTGTCCAACCCATCATTGGATATTATAGTGACAGGACGTGGACCAAACTTGGCCGCCGTCGTCCTTTTTTCCTTACAGGAGCTATTCTTGCAGCGGCTGGTCTAATTTTAATGCCCAATGCCGATATGTTCATAGCGATTTTGCCTTCTCTGTGGATAGGAGCAGGTATGCTATTTGTGATGGACGCTTCCTTTAATATTGCTATGGAACCTTTTAGAGCCCTGGTGGCAGATAATCTGCCTTCAGACCAACGTACCCTTGGTTTTAGCGTACAAACAGTTTTAATCGGAATCGGTGCTGTAATCGGTTCCTGGCTGCCCTATGTGCTGGCTAATTGGTTTGATATAAGTAACCGTACCATAGCCGGGGAGGTTCCTTTAAACCTGCTTCTTTCTTTTGTGATCGGAGCAGCGATACTGGTCACAAGTATTCTGGTCACTGTCCTGACTACTAAAGAATACGCTCCTGAGGAGCTTGAAAAAATGGATGGTCACAAGGAAGAAGAGCTGTCTGAAGATGCAAAAAAATCAAGCTTGTGGGATATTTTCACAGATTTTAAAAATATGCCTTTTACCATGCGGCAGCTAGCCTGGGTCCAGTTTTTTTCCTGGTTTGGCTTATTCGGAATGTGGGTGTTTTCCACCCCGGCAATTGCGCATCATATTTACGACTTACCCCTGAGCGACAATAGCAGTGAGACCTATCAGGATGCCGGTGACTGGGTAGGAGTCCTGTTTGGAGTTTACAACGGCGTATCGGCTGTTTTTGCATTCTTTTTGCCTGCTATAGCCCTTAAGATCGGTAGAAAAAGCACCCATATGGTGTCTCTTATTATAGGAGGCCTTGGTTTATTATCCATATATATCGCACCGGACCAATATTGGTTGCTACTTTCTATGGTAGGTATAGGGATTGGTTGGGCGAGTATTCTGGCTATGCCTTATGCGATTCTTGCCGGTTCGATCCCGCCAAGAAAAATGGGCGTTTATATGGGGATATTCAATTTCTTTATCGTGATACCTCAAATTATCAATGCCCTTATTGGGGGACCGATGGTGAAATACCTATACGGAGGAAATCCTATCTACGCCCTTGTAACCAGTGGTGTAGCCTTCCTTATAGCCGCTTTGCTTACCATACGAATCTATGATGTGGATGAACCCGTTGAAGTAAAATAATAAATTATGAACATGAAGAAGAGAAAAGGAGTGATTTTCGA
The DNA here is from genome assembly GCF_054121475.1 of Salegentibacter profundi. Taxonomy (NCBI): domain Bacteria; kingdom Pseudomonadati; phylum Bacteroidota; class Flavobacteriia; order Flavobacteriales; family Flavobacteriaceae; genus Salegentibacter; species Salegentibacter profundi. The sequence goes on along the minus strand of NZ_JBSYGG010000005.1, from coordinate 121,747 downwards.
TCTTGACGGAGTCATAGTGGACACGGCTAAATTCCATTTCCTGGCCTGGAGGAAACTGGCCAACGACCTGGGCTTCGATTTCACCCAGGAACAAAACGAGCAACTCAAAGGAGTAAGTCGTGTAAATTCCCTAAAGAAAATATTGAGATGGGGTGGTAGAGCCCTTTCCGAAGAAGAATTCCAGCGCCAAATGGACCTAAAGAACGAAAATTACTTGTCTTATGTTAATGAAATGGATAAGTCGGAAATCTTACCGGGAGTCTCAAAAATACTGGATTATCTTAATGAAAATGATATCCCCTTTGCCTTGGGTTCTGCCAGTAAGAATGCCCGTAATATCTTAGAGAAAATGGATTTGCTGGAAAGCTTTGATGCTATTGTTGATGGTACCGATGTGACCAGGGCCAAACCCGATCCCGAAGTCTTTTTGATCGCTGCTGAAAAATTGAAAATAAAGCCTGAAGACAGTGTTGTTTTTGAGGATGCAGTAGCGGGGATCTTGGCGGCCAACCGCGCTAAGATGATCAGTATTGGAATAGGCGATAGCCTGACTTTAGGGCAGGCCGATTATGTATTTTCCGATTTTACCGAAATAGAAGAAGAATTTTTAGAACAATTACTTAGAAAATAAGAGACAAATGAATCAGGATTATATACAACCAGATAAGTGGTCCATCCTTGAAGAAGGTTTCGATGTCGATCGCGTAAAATCATCGGAAAGCCTGTTCAGCTTGGGAAATGGGGCGATGGGCCAGCGTGCCAATTTCGAAGAAAAGTATTCGGGACCAAGTTTCCAGGGAAGCTATATTGGCGGGATATATTATCCCGATAAAACAAAGGTGGGCTGGTGGAAAAACGGTTATCCGGAATATTTTGCAAAAGTGCTCAATGCGCCAAATTGGATAGGCATCAATGTATTTGTTAACGGCCAGGCCCTGGATCTTTTTACCTGTAAAGAAGTAAAGGGCTTTAAGCGTGAGCTGAATATGAAAGAGGGTTATCATCGACGCAGTTTTGTGGCCGTTCTTCCCAATGACATGGAAATTTCTGTTCAGGCCACCAGGTTTTTATCTATAGTAGAGGATGAACTGGGGGCCATCGATTTTCAGGTCGAAGTCTTAAATGGTGAGGCTAGCCTCTGTTTTGAACCCTATCTCGATGGCGGGATCACCAATACCGACGCCAACTGGGAGGAGCGTTTCTGGAAAACCCTGGATGTAAATACTCAGGGAGAACAGGGTTTTGTCATTTCCAAAACACTAAAAACTGAATTCCATGTGGGGAGTTTTATGCAGTCAGAAGTTTTGGTTGATGGAGAAAAGAAGGACCTGGAAGTCAAAGAAACCAAGACCGAGGATAAGTTAACATTCTCCTATACTCTTGATGTGGAAAAGGGCCAGAAAGTAAGTCTTCGAAAATATGCCGGTTATGTGACCGATATGAACCACAAGAGGAGCCAACTAATAGCTGCGGCACAAAAGCTTTTGGAAAGGGCAATGGTATGCGGTTTTGAAAAACTCCTTGAGCAGCAAAAGGAAGCCTGGGCCGGGATTTGGGAAATGGCAGATATTACCATAACCGGGGATGTTAAAGCTCAACAGGGAATACGATTTAATATCTTTCAGCTTAACCAGACTTATCTAGGGAAAGATGAAAGACTGAACATAGGACCTAAAGGCTTCACGGGAGAAAAATACGGCGGAAGTACCTATTGGGATACCGAAGCCTACTGCATCCCTTTTTATATGGCCACTAAAGACCAGAAGGTAGCAAGGAACCTGCTGACCTATCGCTATAATCACCTCGAAAAGGCGATTGAAAATGCCAAAAAATTAGGTTTTAAGAAAGGTGCTGCCCTTTACCCCATGGTGACAATGAATGGGGAGGAAAGTCATAATGAATGGGAAATCACCTTTGAGGAGATCCACCGAAATGGTGCTATGGTTTATGCTATATATAATTACGTTCGTTTTACCGGGGATTTTGAATACATTCCTGAAAAAGGCCTGGAAGTGATGATCGCCATTGCCAGATTCTGGCACCAAAGAGCCAACTTCAGCAGTGAAAAGAATAAATATGTCATTTTGGGGGTCACCGGACCCAATGAATATGAAAACAATGTAAATAATAACTGGTATACCAACTACCTTGCTAAGTGGTGCCTGGAATACACCATGGAAATGATCGAAAAGGTGAAGCAGGGTTATGAAGAGGATTATGAGCGGATCATGGGTCATACCAGCCTCACCGATGGAGAGTTGATTGCCTGGAACGAAGTCGCCGATGAGATGTATTTTCCCTTTTCCGAGAAAGATGGGGTTTTTCTTCAACAGGACGGTTTTCTGGATAAGGAGATAAAACCGGTAGAGAAACTCGCCAGAAATCAAAGACCTATTAATCAAAAATGGAGTTGGGACCGTATTCTTCGCTCCTGTTATATAAAACAGGCCGATGTGCTCCAGGGCTTTTATTTCTTTGAAGATCACTTCAGCCGGGAAGAGCTAGAAAAACATTTTGATTTTTATGAGCCCCTTACCGTTCACGAATCCTCCTTGTCTCCGTGTGTGCACAGCATTCAGGCTGCGGTATTGGGAAGGATGGAACAGGCCTATGAATTTTACCTGAGAACTTCCCGACTGGATCTGGATGATTACAATAATGAAGTGGAACAAGGTTGTCACATTACCAGTATGGCCGGAACCTGGATGAGTATTGTAGAAGGTTTTGGAGGCATGCGGGTGAGGGATGATCAGCTTGAATTTTCCCCAAAAATTCCTGAACAGTGGCAGGAGTATTCCTTTAAAGTTAATTTTAGAGACCAGATCCTAAAGGTTACTGTAAACCTTGATAAGACGAGCTTTTTCCTTGAGGGAGACAATGCAATTGAGATTAAAGTTGATGGTGAACCAGTGGAGATTAAACCCAATGAGGAGAAGATCATGTAATATCTATTCTGTCAGGAAAGTTGAGACACTCAAATTATTCCTGGATGAAAAATATTAGGGCAGTTGCCTTACCTAAGTTATACTTTTGGCATCAAAAGTTTTTTGAAAACCTCATAATATAATCCGGTGAAAATGGTAAAGGTAATATCTTAATGCAATGTAGATAAAAGCCATTTTCCCGCTGACAAGGCAATCCAATGGAAAAACCCTCTGGAATTAACCTCAGAAACTATGCTAGCATTTCCTTTATGCCTCTTATTTATAGTGGACAGGAATATGATATGGATAAAAGACTTCGTTTTTTTGAAAAGGATACCATCTCGAAAGAAAATGGTCACGTATGGACACTCCTTAAGAAGTTAGGAAAGCTTAAGAATGAAAATGTTACTCTGCATGGTGCAAAAAAGGCAGCCTTTTATAAGGCCCTGGAAACTTCCGAGAAGGAGAAAATCATGGCTTTCAAACGCGAATAAAAAGGACAGGAGGTTGTCTATCTCGCCAATTTTAGTGATGCTCCGATTAGTTTTACTCTCGAACTAAATGGGGCTTATACAAATTATTTAACAGGAAAAAGGCGGGAATTTAAAGAAAATGATAATCTGGAATATCAAGCCTGGAACTATGAGGTATTAGTAAAAAACTAAAAAAACTCCTAAATTATTAAAAACAGCCCGCTTCCGAGGGCTGTTTTTCTTAGTTATTAACCGAAAACGATTTAGTTTTTGTGAAAATTAGGTTATATTGACTAATTAAAATAGCTTTGGGCTAATGGTGAAAAATATTAATAATATAGCAGTTTTGACTTCCGGGGGAGATGCACCCGGAATGAATGCCGCAATAAGAGCCGTTGTGAGGGCTTGTTCTTATTACAATCTGGATTGTACGGGTATCTACCGTGGCTATCAGGGTCTCATTGAAGGGGATTTTGAAAAGCTTGACGCAAGATCCGTAAGAAATGTAATTAATAAAGGCGGTACTTTCCTTAAATCTACCCGTTCCATGGAATTCAAAACCAAGGAAGGCCGGGCCAAAGCATATGAAAACCTTAAAAAAGCGAATGTTGATGCACTTGTAGTCATCGGGGGAGATGGAACCTTTACCGGAGGACTTTTATTTAATCAGGAGTTCGATTTTCCGGTAGTTGGAATTCCGGCGACCATCGATAACGATATCAGTGGTACCGATTACACCCTTGGTTACGATACAGCTTTAAATACCGTGGTGGAAGCCATAGATAAAATTAGGGATACGGCCAGCTCGCATAACAGGTTATTTCTAGTGGAGGTTATGGGCCGCGATGCCGGTGATATTGCTTTGAACAGCGGAATTGGGGCAGGTGCGGAAGAAATTCTTATCCCTGAAGAAGATGATGGAATCCAGCTGATGATGGAATCCCTGGAAAAAAGTAAAAAATCCGGGAAGACCTCAAGCATTATCGTGGTAGCAGAAGGAGAGAAAAGCGGAAAAACAATTTTTGAACTCGCCGAACATATAGGCGAGAAATATGAAGAGTACGACATCAGGGTTTCCGTACTGGGGCATATACAGCGTGGAGGTTCTCCAAGTTGTTTTGACCGGGTGCTGGCAAGTAAACTTGGGGTCGGGGCAGTAGAAGCACTTACCGATGGTAAATCCAATATTATGATTGGCGTGCACCATCAGAAGGTGGTTCATGTATTACTGGAAAAAGCGCTTAAAGAGGAGCGTAAGTTAGACAAAGAATTAAGAAGGGTGGCAAACATCACTTCAGTGTAAAATTTAAAATTTAAAATTATGAGTACTAAAATTGGAATTAATGGTTTTGGTCGTATTGGGCGAATAGCCTTTAGAATTGCGGCTGAAAATAAAGATGTTGAGGTTGTTGCAATCAATGATCTACTTGATGTGGATCACCTGGCATACCTGCTTAAATATGATTCTGTTCACGGAAAATTCAAAGGTGATGTTGATGTGAAAGACGGGAATCTTATCGTCAATGGGAACAGCGTTCGTGTAACGGCAGAAAAAAATCCAGAAGATCTTAAATGGGGTGATGTGGATGTAGATGTGGTATTGGAATGTACCGGAATCTTTACCGGGAAGGATCAGGCACAATCACATATTAATGCCGGAGCTAAAAAAGTAGTGATCTCAGCGCCTTCTAAAGATGCACCAATGTTCGTAATGGGGGTTAATCATAAAGATGTGAAAGCCGATGATAATATCGTTTCAAACGCCTCCTGTACCACCAACTGTCTGGCTCCGCTGGCCAAGGTGATCGATGATGAGTTTGGAATCGTTGAAGGATTAATGACTACTGTTCATGCGACTACTGCTACGCAGCTTACCGTTGATGGTCCCTCTAAAAAGGATTTCAGAGGTGGCCGTAGTGCGTTACTGAATATCATTCCTGCTTCAACCGGAGCTGCCAAGGCCGTTGGAAAAGTAATTCCTAAATTGGACGGTAAGCTTACGGGAATGGCCTTTAGAGTTCCCACTGCAGATGTTTCCGCAGTAGACCTTACCGTACGTACTGACAAATCTGTTTCTTACGATCAGGTAAAAGCTGCTTTCAAAAAAGCCGCTGAAGGAGATTACAAAGGAGTGATTTCTTATACTGAAGAAGCCGTTGTGTCTCAAGATTTTGTCTCTGAAGCCCACACCTGTAATTTTGATGCAGGAGCCGGAATTGCATTAAACGATAATTTCTTTAAATTAGTGGCCTGGTATGATAACGAATATGGTTATTCTGCCTCAATAATTAAACTGGCGATGCACGTTGCATCATTATAATATTCAAATGAAAAAAGCCTGAAGGAAGATTGGAACTGTAAGATTTATTAAATCTGCAGCCGTTTTCGTCAGGCTTTTTTTTAAACCACACTAAGACAATGATTTTATTAGCAGACGGTGGCTCAACAAAATGTGATTGGATTTTACTTAACGCCCAAGGAGAACAGGTTTTAAAAACCAGGACCAAAGGGCTTAACCCAGCGGTATTTCCTGAGTTGGTTCTTGAACAGCGAATTGAAGAAAATGCAGATTTACGTGAAGTAAAAGATAAGGTAGAAAGGATACACTTTTTTGGTGCAGGCTGCGGGACTGATACCCCCCGTAAACTTTTGGAAGATATCTTTCATAACTTTTTTACCAATGCCGACGAAGTGATCGTGAAAGAAGATATCGTAGCTGCTGTATATGCAGCCACTACAGAACCCGGTATAGTTTGTATCCTGGGCACAGGTTCTAATTCCTGTTTTTACGATGGAAAGGAAATTCACCAGGTTGTTCATTCCCTGGGGTATATTCTAATGGACGAGGCCAGTGGTAATTATTTCGGGAAAAGGCTTATTCGGGATTATTATTACAAAAGAATGCCCCCGGAATTAGTGTCTATTTTCGAGGAAAAATACGACCTTCGGTCAGACGAGATTAAGAAAAACCTTTACCGTAGAGACAATCCAAATACTTATCTCGCAAACTTTGCGGAATTCATCTTTACCAATGAGCGAAACGGATATTTCTATAAACTGGTTCACGAAGGCATTACCGATTTTATGCATTCCAGGGTGCTTTCCTATAAACAGGCTCAAAATGTACCGGTACATTTTATAGGGAGTATTGCTTATTTTAGCGAAGATATAATTCGTGCTGTGGCTCAGCCCTATGGTATCGAGATCGGGAATATCGTCAGAAGACCTATTGATGGTCTTATTGGCTACTATAGGGAGAACGTATTAAATGTTTAACACGCCTTTTATTCTTTGATTCTTTCCAAGATCAATACCACTGCACAGGACTTCAGATGATGTCCTTGATAGGTAAGTCCACCAGGTATTTTTGTAGATTTAAAATTAGGCCCGCCGATGGGATTCCTTCTTAGGGCCTTTCTTAACCAAAGACAACTTTCCAGAGGATTAACAGAGAAGTAGCGCTTGTCAGTTTCAATAAATCAAGTGCTTTTTTTCCAGGGATCCTATTACTCATTAAGAAATTCCAGGTCATTCCCGTAAATGCTGGTAATCTGAAATCAAATTTATCAGACCCTGGGGATCCCGGCTGCAAGAAGCAATGCCGTTGTTCTTGCGACATTGAGAATCCTGCCGAGAATATTTCCATGCCTTAATCTGGCCCGACAAAAAGGGTTGGGACCGCCATTAAGGCTATGGCTTAAGTAATTTCCTATTCCAAGGCGCTTTCAGGTGGTGCTTTAAAACATGGCAATTCCAACCTTATTCAAATTCATAGCCATAAATCAGTGGAAATTTTCAAAAGGTTTATTTATAAACTTTTATCTTTACTAGTTCACAATCTAAAAACCGATGAAACGAATTATCCTGCTGCTTTTAATTATAATGTCCGCCTGTAAAAATAACGAGAACCCTCAATCGGCTTCTGGAAAGCAGGCTGATAGTGTTAAAGAGACCGATATCAGCGATACTTTACTAAGTGAAAGTATTGACCTGGATCTAGAACAGGCCAATAAACTGGCTGAGCTCCCTTTGAATTGTATCGGAACTGAATACCCTAATAAACTGGGACAAACCCTTGAAAACAAGGAAGCCATAGGGGAGCCTCACCAGTTACATCCGGCCTTCTATGGCTGTTTCGACTGGCATTCCTCGGTACACGGGCATTGGTCACTGGTAAGTCTGCTTAAACAGTTTCCAAAACTTGAAAAGCGTAAGGAAATCAGAGAATTACTACAAGAGAGTCTTTCCCGGGAGAATATTCAGGGAGAATTGGAGTATTTCACAAGAGCTGAAAGTGATTCTTATGAACGCACCTATGGTTGGGCCTGGTTGCTCAAATTATCACAGGAACTAAAGACCTGGGAGGATCCCCTGGCCGTAGAACTTGATCAAAATCTCCAGCCTCTGACCAATCTCATTGTGCAGCGCTATGAGGAATTTCTACCCAAACTCAATTACCCCATCAGGGTTGGAGAACACGAAAATACCGCATTTGGGCTTTCTTACGCCTGGGATTATGCCATTGTTGCCGAGAATGAAAAATTCCAAGAGCTTATTTCAAAGCGGGCGAGGGATTTTTACCTCAGTGATGACCAGTGTCCCATAACCTGGGAACCCAGTGGTTTCGATTTTCTTTCTCCCTGTTTGGAAGAGGTCAATATTATGCGCCGTGTTTTACCCAAAAATGCCTTTATGATGTGGTTGGATGATTTTATGCCTAATCTTAAAGAGGAAAGCTTTGATATAGAAGTAGGCGAGGTTTCCGATCGTAGCGATGGAAAACTAGTGCATCTCGATGGCCTTAATTTTAGTCGCGCCTGGGTTTTCTATGGCCTGGCCAATCAATATCCTGAAGAATTCGGGCACTTAAAAAAGCTTGCCGATAGCCATGTGGCTTATTCTTTTCCCAATCTGGTAGGGGATAGTTATGAAGGAGGACACTGGTTAGGTAGCTTTGCTATATATGCCCTCAATGAATCCCGTCAGGGCCAGTGAAAAGTTTTTTAAAAAACCTAGGACCTGGTATCCTGGTCTCAGCAGCATTTATCGGTCCGGGAACCGTTACGGTTTGTACCCTGGCTGGAGTGGAGTTTGGGTATAGCCTGTTATGGGCCCTTTTACTCTCGGTTATTTCCTGTATTATATTGCAGGAAATGTCTGCCCGTTTAGGAGTGGTATCGCAAAAAGGACTCAGTGAAGTGATTCGACTGGAAATTAAAAATCCAATTTTGAAAACCCTTGCTATCATTCTGATCTTTTCAGCTATTGTAGTGGGTAATGCCGCCTATGAAGCTGGTAATATAACCGGTGCTGTGCTGGGAAGTCAAGCCTTATTTGGAAAAGCAAGTTTGCAGCTGGGTGATTTCGAGCTTAATCTATGGAGCCTGATCATCGGTTTAATCGCTTTCCTTTTGCTATTCTCAGGAAGCTACAAAACCCTTGAGAAAGTATTTATAGGCCTCGTTTTGCTAATGAGTTTCAGTTTTGTCCTTACGGCCATTCTTACTAAACCCAATTTCTTCGAGGTCCTCAAAGGTTTCATTCCAGTGACCAATGCCGCAGGTTTGCTTACAGTTATGGCTATTGTGGGTACTACGGTGGTTCCCTATAATTTGTTTCTACATGCTTCCCTGGTAGGTGAAAAATGGAAGGATGCCAGCTTTCTGCCTACAGCCAGAAAAGAACTGGTAGTTTCGATCCTACTGGGAGGCACCGTGTCAATGGCGATCCTTATTTCGGCTGCTTCAGCCGGAATCACCGATGTAAATTCAGCGGCCGATATGGCTGTAAGCCTGGAGCCGCTTTTCGGTAAATTCGCCACCTGGTTTATGGCCCTTGGGTTATTGGCGGCCGGAATCACTTCTTCGATTACAGCGCCCCTGGCGGCAGCTTATGTGGTGCAGGGTTCTCTGGGATGGAAAGAAGGAATGGCTTCTCCAAAATTCAAAATGGTATGGACAATAGTGCTGATCCTTGGTGTTTTGTTCTCGTCTTTGCAGATCAATCCCATCGAGATTATTCGTTTTGCTCAAATAGCCAATGGAATTTTATTGCCTGTCATCGCAATTTTCTTATTTTGGGTAGTGAATAAACATGCTGTACTGGGGCATTATCGCAACAGTATTTGGCAAAATATTTTGGGGGTTCTGGTAATCGCACTGTCCTTATTTTTAGGCGTTAAAGCCATAATAAGTGTGATCGGTAATTCCTGAACCTTATTGATAAAACCTTGACTTGTGAAAGAAATTCATATTAACTGCGATCTGGGAGAAGGCGGTAATAACGATGAGCAGTTAATGCCGCTTATTTCGGCCTGTAATATCGCTTGTGGTGGCCACGCCGGCACCCTGGAGACAATGCAACAAACCATAGCTCTGGCACGTAGGTATGATGTTGAAATAGGGGCGCATCCTTCCTATCCCGATAAAAAGAATTTCGGCAGAAAAACAATGGAAATTACAGGGGGTGATTTACAAGGTTCGATAATAGTCCAGATCTCAAGACTTAAAGAGATAGCTGAAGCCAATGGCGGAAAACTAAGCCATATTAAACCTCATGGGGCGCTTTATAACGAGGCTGCGAAAAATGAAAATATCGCTCAGATCATAATTGATTCGGTGTTGGAATTTGATCTAAGGATTCCTCTTTTTGTTCCTGAACATTCGGTGATTTCTGATATGGCAAAGGGAAAAATCCCAATGATTTTTGAGGCCTTTGCAGATAGAAATTACAATGAAAATTACAGCCTTGTTTCCCGGTCAAAACCCCATGCCCTTATCACTGAAAAAGAAAAGGTTTTTGAGCATCTTTTTACCATGGTTTCCCAGGGAAAAATCCGTTGCGAAAACGGCAGGGAAATCAATACTCAGGCAAACACTTTTTGCCTGCATAGCGACACCCCAAATTCCATGGAAATTCTTAAATATCTCCATGGGAGGCTGGCAGAAGAAAACATAAAAATTAAAAACACCTAATGGCTGAATTTCCAAAAATATCTGTGATGGGGGAACGGGCAGTTTTGGTTCAATTTGAGCCTGAAATCGATGAAAACCTGCTCGAGAAATTACTTTTCTATAAAAATAAGCTGGAAGAACTTTATGATGAAGTAAAGGTTGAAGTAATTAACACATATAACTCGTTATTAATTAATTATATGTTTGCTATAGAAGATGTCTATGGAGAGGTTTCGGCTTTAAAACGCCTCTTTGATGAGGCTAAGATAACAAAATTAACCAACAGGAGGATTTTTCATTTGCCTGTGTGTTATGATAGGGAATTTGGATGGGATCTTGAGGAAATTTCCAGACAGAAGGAGCTGACGGAATCACAGGTTATCGAGCTTCATACCGCCCCGCTTTATACGGTTTATTTTATAGGTTTTTTACCTGGTTTTTTATACCTGGGAGGTTTGGATGAAAACCTTCATATTTCACGAAAAAAACAACCGCGATTAAAGATTGAAAAAGGCGCTGTGGGTATAGGGGAAAATCAGACGGGAATCTACCCGAAATCCAGTCCTGGCGGCTGGCAAATATTAGGGAATTGTCCGGTGAATTTTTTTGATAAAAACTCCAATCCCCCTTGTGAGATTTCCCCGGGGGATAAGGTGAGATTTTATTCGGTTTCAAAGGAAGAATTCAATGCGATTTCCCAAAGGGTTTCCCAGGGTAAATTTCAGCTTAAAAAAGAAAACTATGAAAGCTGATATCGAAGTTTTACAGCCGGGTTTGTTTTCCAGTATTCAGGATTTTGGCCGGAGAGGATTTCAGAAATACGGGGTTCCTTTTTCCGGAGCTATGGATGCCCTGGCATTAAAAACTGCAAACCTCATTTTGCGGAACAAAGCCGATGCAGCTGTTTTGGAAATTACCCAGTTGGGCCCAAGACTTAAATTCCCGGCCTCTACCAAGATCGCTATCAGCGGAGCTTATCTAAGTCCCAAACTCAATGATCAGGCTATAGCCAATAATCAGGTTATAAAAGTCCAGAAGGAAGACATTCTCAGTTTTGGAAGACCCGTAAAGGGTTTTCGGGCATATTTGGCTATCGCCGGGGGTTTCCAGACCGAAAAAGTTTTGGATAGCCGTAGTTGGTATGAAGGGATTACAGCATTTAACAAATTAGAGAAAGGACAAGGTTTACCTTATAATGCGGTCGGAGGAGAAATAAAACAAACTCTGGCTTCCCTTAAATTCGATGCTTCTTATCTGGATGCCTCCCAGCTGGATGTTTATCCAGGACCTGAATTTGAGCGTCTTCCAAAAGAAATTATATACCACCTCCGGCATACTTCATTGCCTGTTAGCAAGTATAATAACCGTATGGCGGTTCAGTTAGAGAACAAACTGGAAAACCAGTTGAAACCGATTATCACCGGACCGGTCTTACCAGGTACCGTGCAACTCACCCCGGCAGGAAATCTCATTATTTTAATGAGAGATTGCCAGACCACGGGAGGTTATCCCAGAATACTTCAGCTAAAGGAGCATTCTCTCAATATCCTTGCCCAAAAGATGACAGGAGAGAAGGTGACTTTTAATTGGAGCTACTGAAAATCATTATAACCGGCGGGCTTAACAATATTATTTACTTTTTTTCATTGCTTGTATTAGAAAGGGGATTTTTCCCCTTGTAGAGGAATACCTTCTCAGCTACATTTGTATCAGTCATTTTAGTTAGCTAAAGTGTTTTGGGGCAAAAAAGTGTCGTTAAGGTGGGAGACTAATTGGTAGGGTAGTTAGTTTTCCGAAAAACCGAGACGGCACTTTTTTATTTTTTGACAGTGTGTACCTTCAATGCTACCGCTGATTTTAAACAGGCACAAGGAGATTTAATATTTCGGAAGTGGAATATGTCTATTGGTGCAGAGTTATTCATTAAACAATTTAAATTTTTGAACGAGCTTTTTGAATTCAATATTGAAAATAAAATCTATGTAAGCCTTTTAATGGAATTTTTAGCTGCTTTTTCTGGCAGTATGTTCCTGTTACTAAATCCCAATGTGGCGCGAAATAAAAGATTGTTTGTATATTTTCTCTGGTCAGTCTTTCTCATAGATACTTTTGGCGGCTATTCCTTATGGGCGTATTTTGACAATTATCAATCAGCGCCGTTTCTGAAGGATTCTTCATTTTCAAGAAATACCTGGTATTTTAATCTAGCACAGATATACTTTATCTCGTGTTATGCCTATTTTATTCAGTCGGAAATTCTAAATGCTAAACTAAAATCCTTAATCAGGATTGTTACTGGATTATACCTGCTGTATGCTGCTAGTTTAATCCTTCTGGGCAGTGATATTTTTACGGCTTATAACCTGCCCATCCTGTTGGTGGGTGCCATTTGGATTTTGATAAGTATAGGGGGCTATTTATATGATTTGCTTACCAGTGATAAGATCCTACATTTTAATAAAAACATGTTTTTCTATGTTTTTACTGCAATTTTGATTCACTTTTTAATCGTTCAGCCTCTGAATATCTATTCGGTTTATTTTTCAAAATCCAATCCGGATTTTATTAACCTTTTTGCTTTTGTTTTGAGGTATGCCAATATTTTTCTTTACGGCATGTATATCATTGGATTTATGGTGCTGATCTTTAATAAAACAAGAGAGCAAAGTATTGAATCCAAGCATACAGGATAAAGTCAACCAGGTTGGGTTGTTCCTGCAGAAAGAGTTGTTTACGTCAAAAACTTTATATAGATTTAACTTAACAAAATTTTAAGGAAACTAGCTAAAACCAACAAAATGGAAACACCAAAAAAATGCATTAGCGTCGAAGATGCACGCAAGGAACAAGACGAATGGGTGCGAACCCGCGGGAGAGAAATACAAAGGGGACAGGGTTATGAAGATACCCGTGAATTCTGGTATAGCCTGGATGAATTACAGGAATATCTTGATTATGTGCGGGAGAAATCCAAAGAACAGGGGGTTGAGAAACCGGGTATTCGTTTTTATTTAGGTGCTTATCCTAAAACCAAGAACGAAAAAGGCTATACCACCATGTTTTTAGCCCCTACCAAAGAGGCCGGGGGAGATCAGGAAAGTACCCAGGAGGATTCCGATCCCAATAATTATGAAATAGAACCCATGAATATGACCCACGGTGGTTATCCTCCAACCAATTATTAATGCAGGACCTAAGATTTCTAGTACTTTTACTCGAAGGCTTTGCCGCTATTTCAGGGCTTTATTATTACCAAAAGAAACCGACCAGTAAATCAGTCGGTTTCTTTTCATATTTTCTGTTGCTGACCTTTTTTGTAGAAGTTTTAGCTTTAATTCCTACAATTATCTACTGGAATGAGCCCTTACATTTCCTTAAAGGCACTTTTTTATACAGTAATTTCTGGCTCTATAATCCCTATTCGATTATCAGCTTTGTCGTATATGTCCTTTATTTTAAATCGAACATATCTAATGTGGGCGCAGGCAAACTTATTGAAAGAATACTGATGGTTTATGTCGTGGTCTGTATTGTCAACTTAATTTTTTCAGATGTGTTTTTTCAAAGCCATTCTTCGCTAACTTACGTAGGAGGAAGTTTTTTGCTTCTAGGAGTTATTTTCTATTATTATTTTGAAATTTTATTGAGCTCCAGGATTCTTAGCATTAAAAGAGAGATTAGTTTTTATATTTCGATTATAACGCTATTATATTTTTTAACCACAACCCCTATTTTTATCTACTACAGGTATTTTACCAACAAAAGTCCTGAATTCATAGAACTTAGTAGTATAGTTTTAATCGCAATGAATATCTTTATGTACAGCTCCTACAGCAGTGTTTTTTTATGGCTGGCCAACAAAGAGAAGTCTTACCCAAAGAATTTCAAGAATGCTTTCTAAAGAAGAACTCTTACTCATCGTCTATTTTATCGTTGTTATTCTTTTACTTACGGCCTTTGTGATCGTGTTTTTTGTGGTGTATCAAAGACGAAAGAATAAGATGCTACAGGAACAGTTTGAAACCCAGCAACGTTTTGAACGGGAAATAGCCAGTTCCCGTATCGAAATGCAGGAACAAACCTTAAAGGATGTGGGCTGGGAGTTGCACGATAATATTGGTCAGCTCCTTTCGGTGGCCAACATGCAACTCAATATATTCGCCAAAACTCAACCTGAATCCGGGAAAACCTCAATCCAGGAAATCAAAGAAACCGTGGCCAGTTCCCTTCAGGAGGTGCGATCGCTTTCGAAATCATTGAATAATCAGGTTATTGGCTATGCCGGGTTGATTCCTTCTGTTGAAAATGAACTCGCAAGATTTCAGCGAATGGGTGTAATTGAAACCCATCTGGAGGTTTCCGGGGAAAAACAGGAGATTCCGCAGCAACACAGCATTATCTTATTTAGAATACTCCAGGAGTTCTTTTCCAATGTTATCAAGCATGCACAGGCCTCAAAGTTAGAGGTTCATATAGCTTATGAGCCGAAAGAGATAAGGATTAGAGCCTGTGATAACGGTAAGGGCTTTGATAAGGACCATATCGCCAGAAATTCCGGGCTTTTTAATATGGAGAGCAGGGCATTACTGGTTAACACTAAGTTTTCGCTGGATTCTTCGATAGGTACGGGAACTTGCTTATCTTTAGCCTATCCAACAAAGGGGCAAAAATAATTATGAGTAATACCATCGCGATTGTTGATGATCACAATTTATTCGCAAAATCTTTACAAAACCTGGTAAATTCCTTCGGGAATTTTGAGGTTTCCGGGCTATATAAAAATGGCCAGGAACTTGTCGACTTCTTCGGTGCCAACCGTCCCAAACCGGATGTCATCCTTTTGGATATTAAAATGCCGGTTATGGATGGGCCTGAAACTATGGCCTGGCTTAAGGAAAATTTTCCTGAGCAAAAAGTGCTGGCCCTGACCATGGAGGATGATGAAGAAACCATTTTTAGAATGGTCAAACTAGGCTGCCGCGGCTATTTGCTCAAGGATATTGATCCCGATGAATTTCATTACGCTTTAAAGCAAGTGGTCCAGGATGGGTATTATTATACCGATGAGGTATCGGAAGCCATAGAGAACCACGGGAAGGCAAAATCCTTCGAAAATCTAACTGCTCGGGAAGTGGAATTTCTTAGCCTGGCCTGTACTGAAATGACCTACAAACAAGTGGCCGCTGAGATGAATTTAAGTCCGAAGACCATAGACGGTTACCGGGAAAGTCTTTTTAATAAGCTCAATGTCCGCAGCCGCATTGGCCTGGTCTTATTTGCCATAAAACATAAAATATACCTGATATAGCTCGACCAGGGAGGAAGGTGATTTTCCAAAGGGACCCCGGGAGCATTTTCTGAAATCCGGCTTGATTTTTTGATCTTCTTTAAGATTAAGCGCTTTCAAAGCATTAATTTCCGCAGTATCTTCGCTGGCTGTAAAACCTTATGATCGTGAATGAAACACCTAAAATAGAACTCCGAAACCTAAGACTGAAGGATTACCAGGAACTCAAGGTATCCATGATAAAGAGTTATCAAAAGATGCCCGATGAGTATTGGAGTAAAGATGAAATCAGGAATCTTGTGAACAAGTTTCCTGAGGGACAGTTTTGTATTGAGATCGATAATAAAATCGCGGGTTGTGCACTGGCAATTATCATAGATTCCAAAAAATTCGACGAGAACCATACCTATGAGGAGATCATTGGCGGGGAGAATTTTTCAACCCATACCCAAAATGGCGATGTGCTTTATGGGATAGATGTTTTTATACATCCTGAATATCGCGGTATGCGCCTGGGCAGGCGTTTATATGAGGCCAGGAAAGAACTCTGTGAACAACTAAATTTAAAATCAATTGTCTTCGGGGGAAGAATTCCAAACTTTTCCAAATATGCCAAGGAACTTACGCCCAAAAAATATATAGAAAAAGTAAAATTGCAGGAAATCCATGACCCAGTCCTGTCTTTTCAGTTATCCAATGATTTTCATGTTAAAAAGGTGATCAAAGGTTACCTTCCAGGTGATTTAGAAAGCAAGGAATATGCGGTGCTTATGGAGTGGAATAACATCTACTACACCAAAACCAAAAAGCTGATAGACACTCCGAAAACCGTAGTCAGGCTTGGTTTAGTACAATGGCAGATGAGGCTTTTCAGGGATTATGATGCCCTTGTTTCCCAGATTGAATTCTTTGTGGATGCCGTTAGCGATTACCAAAGTGATTTTATTCTTTTTCCGGAACTGTTCAATGCCCCGCTAATGGCAGAGTACAATCATTTGAATGAACCTGAAGCCATTCGCGGACTTTCCACATACACCGAACGTCTTTTGGAAACTTTTAGGGATTTCGCGGTCACCTATAATATCAATATCATTTCCGGTAGCATGCCTATGGTTATCGGTGAACATATGTATAATGTAGGTTGGCTCTGCCGACGGGATGGAACTTACGAGCGTTATGAAAAATTGCATATCACTCCTGCAGAAGAAACAGCCTGGGGGATGAAAGGGGGGAGTAAGCTCCAAACCTTCGATACCGATTGCGGAAAGGTTGGGGTTTTAATTTGTTATGACATAGAATTTCCGGAGGTTTCAAGAATTCTTGCTGAAGAAGGTATGAATATTCTCTTTGTTCCCTTTATGACCGATACCCAGAATGGTTATTCCCGGGTGAAAATCTGTGCCCAGGCCAGGGCAGTTGAAAATGAATGCTATGTCGCCATAGCCGGATCGGTGGGGAATTTACCTAAGGTAAATAATATGGATATTCAATATGCCCAAAGCGCGGTATTAACCCCATCAGACTTTGCTTTTCCGGTGAACGGGATCAAGGCTGAAGCCACACCGAATACAGAAAGTACACTGCTGGCTGATGTTGATCTGGACCTGCTTAAGGAGCTTCATAATTTCGGGAGTGTAAGAAATATGAAAGACCGACGAAAGGACCTCTATTCGCTGAAAAAAAAGAAATAGAATTCCAGGAAATAATTTCGGAAGATTTACTAACCTTGATCCCTATGAAAATTCCTCGGGAAATCAACTGGCATAGGACACCAGGGCATGGGCTTGGATAAGGTGAAAAACATCTCTTTTACCCCTATTTTTCTTCGGACTTTAAAAATCTTCCAGGGATACGGAGGATTGCCGATTTCTCATTAATTGCTCTTTAAAAATCTCATTTTATAAAATAAGCGAATAAAGAATAAGAATCTTGCAAAGGCCTTGTTTTTAGTACTTTTCAGTACAATTAGAGCCTATAATTGTTTTCTTAAAAAGCACTGTTTTCAGCTATCGTAATTATATTGAGTTCAAGTCACTGATTAACAGGGTGTTAAACCTGAATAAAACATCCTGAAAGTAATTAAGCAAGGGCTTAACAGCTCAGATCAAAATCTTATCAGGCTACTTTTAATCTTTCATAAAAGAAAGAAAATAAAGCAATGCCTAATAAATACAGTAAAATTTTAACACAAAGCGATTCGCAACCGGCCTCGCAGGCAATGTTGCACGCGATAGGGCTTACTAAAGAAGATTTTAAAAAACCTTTTGTGGGGATTGCCAGTACAGGTTATGAGGGAAACCCCTGTAATATGCATCTTAATGATCTTGCCAAACTGGTAAAACAGGGTTGTTCCGATGCAGAACTGGTTGGTTTGATATTTAATACCATTGGCGTAAGTGATGGAATTTCCATGGGAACCCCTGGGATGAGATATTCCCTTCCATCTCGTGATATCATTGCGGATTCTATGGAAACCGTGGTGCACGCAATGTCTTATGATGGAATGGTTACCGTAGTAGGATGTGATAAAAACATGCCCGGCGCGCTTATGGCGATGTTGCGTATTAATCGTCCGGCTGTTTTGGTTTATGGTGGAACCATAGCTTCCGGTTGTCATAACGGAAAGAAATTGGACGTGGTGTCTGCTTTTGAAGCCTGGGGCGCCAAGACAGCGGGTGATATCGATAATGAGGAATACGAAAGTATTATTGAAAAAGCCTGTCCAGGCGCGGGTGCCTGCGGCGGGATGTACACCGCTAACACAATGGCCTCAGCTATTGAGGCTTTAGGAATGTCTCTGCCTTATAACTCTTCCAACCCAGCTACTGGATCGGAGAAGAGAACTGAAAGTATTGAAGCCGGAAAAGCAATGCGTTTGCTTCTTGAAAAGGATATTAAACCCCGGGATATCGTGACGAAAAAATCACTGGAAAACGCCATCAGGCTTCTTACTGTGCTTGGGGGGTCTACAAATGCTGTGTTGCATTTTCTGGCTATAGCCAAAGCGGCAGAAGTGGAATTTAGTCTAGATGAGTTTCAGAAAATCTGTGATAACACGCCTTTTTTAGCTAACCTCAAACCCAGTGGGAAATATGCCATGGAAGATGTTCACAGAATTGGCGGAATCCCCGCTGTCCTAAAATATATGCTAAACAATGGGATGCTCCATGGAGAGTGCCTTACCGTAACCGGAAAGAGTTTAGCAGAAAATTTAGAGAATGTTCCTGATCTGGAATCCGGACAGGATGTGATTCACGATCTGGATAACCCGGTCAAGAAAACCGGCCATATCCGGGTGCTTTATGGCAACCTGGCCAAAGGGGGGTCGGTAGCGAAAATCACTGGTAAAGAAGGCCTGGAATTTACCGGGAAAGCACGGGTTTTTGATTCGGAATATGCCGCTAATGATGGGATTTCTCAAGGGAAGGTGAAAAAAGGCGATGTGGTAGTAATACGATATGAAGGTCCTAAAGGTGGTCCGGGAATGCCCGAGATGTTAAAACCAACTTCTGCAATCATGGGGGCGAAACTCGGGAAAGATGTGGCCCTGATCACTGACGGAAGGTTTTCCGGCGGAACACATGGTTTTGTAGTAGGGCATATTACCCCTGAAGCACAGGAAGGTGGCCTTATTGCTTTTATCAAGGATGGAGACCAGATCACTATCAATGCAGAAACCAACAGGATTGAGGTAGCACTTTCCGAACAGGAAATAGAAGAAAGAAAGAAAAACTGGAAAGCTCCCGCGCTTAAATTCAGCAAAGGGGTGCTTTATAAATATGCAAGAACGGTTGCTTCAGCTTCACAGGGCTGCGTAACTGACGAATTTTAATATGGTGAATTATGGAAGTAAAAACAGCTAGTTTCGAAAAGCTTGCCACCCCTGCCACCCCTACAGTTTCAGGAGCTGAAGCCGTGATAAAATGTTTATTGGAGGAGGGTGTAAAAACCATTTACGGGTACCCGGGAGGGGCTATAATGCCTGTTTATGACGAATTGTATAAATATCAGAATGAGATTCACCACGTCCTTACCCGTCACGAGCAGGGCGCTACTCATGCTGCCCAGGGTTATGCCAGGGTCACGGGAAAAGTTGGAGTGGCTATTGCCACTTCCGGACCCGGAGCTACCAATCTGGTTACAGGGATTGCTGATGCTCAAATAGATTCTACTCCGCTGGTATGCATTACCGGGCAGGTAGGCTCCCATTTGCTGGGTAGCGATGCCTTCCAGGAAACCGATATTGTGGGAATCTCTACCCCAATTACAAAATGGAATTACCAGATTACCAAAGCCGAAGAAATTCCGGAGATAATGGCCAGAGCATTCTTTATTGCCAGGTCGGGAAGACCGGGACCGGTTCTTATCGATATCACTAAAGATGCTCAATTCGCTTCCCTGGAATTTGAGTATAAAAAATGCTCAGGAATTCGCAGCTATAAACCCGAACCTGAAATTAGTTCGGCTCAGCTTGAAAAAGCTGCCCAGGCCATCAACTCGGCTAAAAAGCCCTTTATCGTTTTTGGTCAGGGTGTCATCCTGGGTGGTGCAGAAAAACTTTTGAAGCAATTGGTAGATAAAACCGGAATTCCGACTGCCTGGACCATTCTGGGGCTTTCGGCACTTCCTTCTGATCATCCGCTCAATGTTGGTATGGTAGGAATGCACGGTAATTACGCTCCTAATATGCTGACAAACGAATGCGATGTGCTTATTGCCATTGGGATGCGATTTGACGATCGGGTAACGGGGAACCTTGATAAATATGCCAAACAGGCCAAGGTGATTCATTTTGAAATAGACCCTGCTGAGATTGATAAAAATGTAAAAGCGGATATCCCTGTTTTAGGAAATGTCAATAAAACCTTAGCCTTATTGCTTGATCTTGTTGAAGCCAGGGAGCACAAATCATGGCATCAACAGTTCAAGGATCTTTATAAGATTGAGTTTGAAAAGATCATCAAAAATGACCTTAACAGCGAACGAGGGAAAATAGGAATGGCAGAGGTGATCGACCAGATCAATACCTGTTCAAAGGGGGATGCGGTGATCGTTACCGATGTGGGGCAGCACCAGATGGTGACCTGCAGGTATTCCAAATTTAATCAAACGCGTAGTAAGGTGACTTCCGGAGGATTGGGTACTATGGGTTTTGCCCTTCCAGCAGCCATTGGAGCAAAAATGGGGGTTCCCCACAGGGAGGTCGTAGCTGTTATTGGAGACGGCGGATACCAGATGACCATCCAGGAATTGGGAACCATTTTTCAAACGAAAACTCCGGTGAAGATCGTGATCCTCAACAATGGTTTCCTGGGTATGGTTCGACAGTGGCAACAGCTTTTCTTTGATAAGCGCTATGCCTCTACGGAAATGGTTAACCCTGACTTTGTGACCATTGCCAAAGGTTATCATATCAAAACGAATCAGGTTACCGAAAGGGCTCAACTCGAAGAGGCTGTTAAGGAAATGATGGAATCCAAGGAAGCTTATTTCCTTGAAGTAAAAGTTGAACAGGAAGAAAATGTATTTCCCATGGTTCCAACCGGGGCGGCAGTTTCAGAAATATTATTGGAGTAATGGAAAAGAAGAATTATACAATTTCAATCTATACCGAAAACAATGTTGGCCTGTTGAGTCGTATTGCTGCGATCTTCCTTAAGAGGCATATCAATATAGAAAGTGTTACCGTGTCCAAAAGCGAGGTGGAGGGTGTGATGCGCTTTATCATCGTAGTAGAGGTTAATGAAGAGCAGGTGCAAAAAGTCGTTAAGCAGATTGAGAAACAAATAGAGGTAATCAAAGCCTTTTACCATACCGATCAGGAAATGATCTATCAGGAAACCGCCTTATACAAGGTGAATTCTCAGGAATTTGTGGATGATATGAGCATTCAGGATTTTATCAAGGAAACCAACGCCAGAATCGTAACGGTAACCCCAAAATTCTTTGTGATAGAAAAAACCGGGAAGCGCAGTGAGACCGATAGTCTATACGAAAAACTAAAACCATACGGGTTGATGCAGTTTGTGCGTTCGGGCACTATTGCTGTAACCAAAGAAGAGATGCAGATCTCAAGATTATTAGAAAAATTTAATACAATCAATTAATTAGAAATTATGACAAACTATTTTAACAGCTTGCCATTAAGAGAACAACTGGCTCAGTTAGGGACCTGTCGTTTTATGCAAACCGAAGAATTCAAGGATGGTGTAGCTGCCTTAAAAGACAAAAAAATAGTAATTGTTGGCTGTGGAGCCCAGGGACTCAACCAGGGACTCAATATGCGTGATAGCGGTTTGGATATTTCCTACGCCCTTAGAGATGGCGCAATTAGTGAGAAACGTCAATCCTATAAAAATGCCACAGAAAATGACTTCAAGGTTGGTACTTATGAGGAACTTATTCCGCAGGCTGACCTTGTGATCAACCTTACACCGGACAAACAACATACTCCGGTTATCAAAGCGATCCAACCTCATATTAAGAAAGATGCAGTGCTTTCTTATTCCCATGGATTTAATATCGTGGAAGAAGGGATGAAGATTCGGGAAGACATTACCGTAATTATGGTCGCTCCCAAATGTCCTGGCACTGAGGTGCGGGAGGAATACAAACGTGGCTTTGGAGTTCCGACACTCATAGCGGTGCATCCGGAGAACGACCCTGCGGGTAAAGGTTTGGAATGGGCGAAGGCCTATGCTGTGGCAACCGGTGGAGATCGGGCTGGAGTGCTGGAATCTTCTTTTGTAGCGGAAGTGAAATCCGACCTTATGGGAGAACAAACCATTCTTTGTGGAGTATTACAAACCGGGTCTATTCTGAGCTTTGATAAAATGGTGGCCGATGGTATTGAACCGGAATATGCCGCAAAACTAATTCAGTATGGCTGGGAAACCATTACCGAAGCTCTAAAGCATGGTGGGGTTACCAATATGATGGACCGCCTGTCCAATCCTGCCAAATTAAGAGCCAATGAAATCGCGGAAGAACTAAAACAGAAAATGCGTCCGCTTTTTAGAAAACACATGGATGATATCATTTCGGGTGCTTTCAGCAGCAGGATGATGCAGGACTGGGCAAACAATGATAAAGAACTCCTGGAGTGGCGCGAAGAAACCGGTAAGACCGCTTTTGAAAAGACCGAAGCTACTTCTGAGAAGATCGGTGAACAGGAATATTTCGATAAAGGCGTCCTGCTTACAGCCTTTGTAAAATCAGGCGTGGAGCTTGCATTCGAAACTATGGTGGAGGCAGGGATCATCGAGGAATCGGCATATTATGAGTCCTTACACGAGGTTCCCCTTATTGCCAATACCATTGCAAGGAAAAAATTATATGAAATGAACCGCATCATTTCAGATACTGCCGAATACGGCTGTTACCTCTTTGATCATGCGGCTAAACCTTTGTTGAAAGACTATGTAAGTGGTCTTGAGCCTGCTGTTATAGGTCAGAATTACGGAACAGAGGATACCGGGGTTGATAACCAAGAGTTGATCAGTGTAAATGACGGGATCAGAAATCACCCCGTAGAAAAGGTAGGCGCCACATTACGACAGGCGATGACCGCAATGAAGAAAATACACCAATAAGATGAGCACTTTGCTGGCAGAAACCAAAACTTATAAACCCAGTCTCGAATCGGTAAAAGAAGCTGTGGAGCGAATCAAAAAGGTGGTGGTTAAAACACCGCTGGCACCCTCTTTTACCTACAGTAATCGCTACTCAGCAAATATTTTGCTGAAACGAGAAGACCTGCAACAGGTACGTTCCTATAAGATTCGGGGGGCTTTCAATAAGATCTCAAGCCTTCCAAAGAAGCAACTGGAGAAGGGAGTGATTTGTGCCAGCGCCGGAAATCACGCACAGGGTGTTGCCTTTGCCTGTAATAAACTACAGGCAAAGGGCGTGATATATATGCCCGGTACCACCCCACGGCAAAAGGTGGAACAAACACGGATGTTTGGAGGAGATTGGGTTGAAGTCATTCTAAAAGGAGATACCTTCGATGATGCCTTTAAAAATGCGATGCAACACCGGGAGAAATATGGTTTGGTTTTTATACATCCTTTTGATGATGAGAAAGTCATAGAAGGACAAGCCACTATCGGACTGGAGATCCTGGAGCAATCCAGTGAACCTATAGATTACGTCTTTGCACCCTTAGGAGGTGGAGGCCTCCTGGCCGGCCTTTCCTCGGTTTTCAAGGAACTTTCCCCGAACACCAAAATAATCGGTATAGAACCTGAAGGAGCGCCATCGATGACCTCTTCGTTGAAACAGGGGAAAGTGGTGGAACTGGGAGAAATTGAACGTTTTGTGGACGGGGCAGCCGTGCAAAAGGTGGGGAGCAGAAATTTCGCGATATGTAAGGAGAATCTCGATAAAATGATCACCATCCCTGAAGGAAAAATTTGTCAAACCATTCTCGATCTTTACAATCAGGATGCCATCGTTGTGGAACCGGCAGGAGCTATGGCTATTTCTGCCCTGGATTATTTTGCCCAGGATATTAAAGGCAAAAATGTTGTGTGTATTGTCAGTGGCAGCAATAATGATATCACCAGAACAGCAGAGATCAAGGAAAGAGCTCTGTTATATGCCGGACTGAAACATTATTTTGTAATAAGCTTTCCACAAAGGGCCGGAGCCCTGAAGGAATTCGTAGCGAAAGTTTTGGGACCTAATGATGATATCACTCATTTTGAATACTCAAAGAAACATCACCGGGAAAATGGCCCAGCGGTTGTTGGGATAGAACTGAATGATCCGGTAGACTTTGAACCTTTAGTAGCCCGGATGAAAGCGAAGAATTTTTATGGGGAATATTTAAATGATAAACCAAATTTATTTCAATTTTTGGTGTGAATTTTTTGTTGGTTAAAAAAATGCATTACATTTACAGCGTGATACAAATGACACAAATAATATTCCCCGTTTCTCGCTTGCGCCGCATTCGCCGTTGCTAAGCGATTAACCTGTTCTGCTTTTTTAATATTATTTGAATATCACATTTTGAAAAAACTTTTTTACATATTTACTTCAGACTTCTTCAGAAATCTTTCTGAAAATCCTGCATTTACTATGGTTCCGGGAAGGAACCCCCGTTTTACTCGCCGCCGCCCCTGGCGTGTGTAATTCTATTGGAACTCAGGTGAGTCCGGTTCCCCATCAGCGACCAAGTAATTTAATTTCAATTCATCCTTAATTTCTTAGCCAGTGAAAATACTCATTGCTAATAATTCCCATTCCCAGTACGCCGGGATCATTTGTGATACTATCGAAGAATCCGCAAAGGTCCGTGGTACCGGGATCGCCAGAAGAACACCACAATACATCATCAATAAGATGGAAAAAGGCAACGCCGTGATCGCTCTTGACGGTGAAAAATTTGCCGGTTTCTGCTATATCGAAACCTGGAGCCACGAAAGGTATGTGGCAAATTCAGGTTTAATTGTGCACCCGGATTATCGGAACCAGGGACTGGCTAAAGGCATAAAGGAGGTGATCTTTGAGCATTCCAGGAAGAAATACCCCCATGCAAAAATATTTGGAATTACCACGGGACTCGCCGTGATGAAGATAAATTATGAATTGGGGTATCAGCCCGTTACCTTTTCTGAACTTACCGATGATGATGCTTTTTGGAAAGGGTGCCAAACCTGTAAAAATTACGATATCCTTACCAGAACTGAGCGTAAAATGTGTCTTTGTACAGGGATGATGTATGATCCTGAGAGAAAAAAGGAGCCGGAAAAGCCAGAAAAGAAGGAAAGTTTTAATGGTAAGGCATTTAAGAGATTAAAGAGCATAAAACAGACTTTGTTCTATAAAAAAGAAAAATAGATTATCAGTATAATCGTAGGAGTACGCTACGGTTTAATTTTTAAAAGAAATGAAAAAAGTAGTGATTGCATACAGCGGAGGTTTAGATACTTCTTACTGCGCAAAATATTTATCTAAAGAAGAGAATTTTGAGGTGCATGCCGTGAGTGTCAATACCGGTGGATTCTCGGAGGAAGAAATAAAAAAAATAGGAGAGAACGCCCAAAAAATAGGGGCAAAGACCTATAAAAATATCGATGCGGTTTCCTCATTTTATCAGAAAGTGGTGAAGTATTTAATCTTTGGGAATGTATTGAAGAACAATACCTATCCACTTTCAGTTAGTGCTGAAAGGATAGTACAGGCCATAGAAATTGTAAATTACGCCAAAGATATCGGTGCCAAATATATCGCTCATGGCAGTACCGGCGCCGGGAATGATCAGGTTAGATTTGATATGATTTTTCAGATCATGGCCCCGGATATTGAGATCATCACCCCCATTCGAGATAAGCAGCTTAGTCGACAAGAGGAGATCGCTTATTTACAAGAGCAGGGCGTGGAGATGAATTGGGAGAAATCAAAATATTCGGTCAATAAGGGGCTCTGGGGAACCAGTGTTGGAGGAGCCGAAACCCTGACCTCAGAAAAGGCCTTGCCGGAAAGTGCCTATCCTTCGCAACTTCAGGAAAAAGAGGCAAGGGAGATTAGCTTGCGTTTTGACAAGGGGGAACTTGTTGGGATTAATGGCCAAGAGAATTCCCCGGAGAAGAATATTGAAGTTCTCGAAGAGATCGCCTCCAAATACGCCATTGGCAGGGATATTCATGTCGGAGATACCATTATCGGTATAAAAGGAAGAGTTGGTTTTGAAGCTGGGGCAGCCCTAATTATTATTAAAGCTCATCATTTGCTGGAAAAACATAACCTGAGTAAATGGCAACTACAGCACAAGGATTATATGGCCAATTGGTACGGAACGCATTTGCACGAAGGCCAGTATCTTGATCCTGTCATGAGAGACCTGGAGGCTTTCCTGCAAAGTTCCCAGGAGCAGGTAAGTGGAGAGGTTTTTGTAACCTTACATCCTTACCGATTCACCCTGGATGGAATAAAATCTCAGAAGGATTTGATGAATTCAAGCTTTGGAAACTACGGAGAGGAAAATAAAGCCTGGACGGCCGATGATGCAAAAGGATTCATCAGGATTTTATCCAATGCAGGTAAGATCTACCAACACGTAAATAAATGAATATGAAAACAGTTGGAATAATTGGAGGGGCGGGATATACCGCCGGGGAATTGATAAGGATATTAATTCATCATCCCAAGGTGAAACTGGATTTTGTGTATAGCACTTCTCAACCGGGAAAATCGGTTGCCGGAATTCATCAGGATTTACTTGGAGAAACCGATTTGCAGTTTGTCGGGGAGGTGAACAAAAACGTAGATGTTGTTTTTTTATGCCTGGGACATGGAAATTCAGAGAAATTTCTGGCTCAAACCCAGTTTTCACAACATACAAAGATTGTGGACCTTAGTACGGATTACAGAATGTATGGGACGCATTCATTTGTCTACGGCCTGCCTGAATATAATAAAGCAAAAATTCAAAAAGCGAACTATATCGCAAATCCCGGTTGTTTTGCTACAGCAATCAGTCTTGCTATTCTACCACTTGCCCAGGCAAATTTGTTAACCCAAGCACTACATGTCAACGCAGTAACCGGGGCCACTGGTGCAGGAACCTCACTTTCGGCAACTACCCATTTTTCGTGGCGAGACAATAACTTCTCCAGTTATAAAGCCTTTGAACACCAGCATTTGAATGAAATTGGGCAGAGCATCAAAGCCTTGCAGGATGATCCTATGCCGGAGATTAATTTTATTCCCAATCGAGGTAATTTTTCCAGGGGAATTCATGCCACAGCCTACACTAAATTTAAGGGAGACCTCCAGGAGGCTAAAGCTATTTATTCCAAAGCCTATGAAGATGCCCGTTTTACCTTTGTAGTTGAGGAAGATTTGCATTTAAAACAGGTCGTCAACACCAATAAATGTTTGCTGAAATTACAGAAGTTTAAGGATAATATATTGATAACCAGCATTATTGATAACTTGCTGAAAGGAGCTTCAGGCCAGGCTGTACAAAATATGAATTTGATGTTTGGATTTGAGGAAAACGCAGGCTTACAACTGAAGGCCAATTATTTTTAAGCAATGGGGTATCGGCCCGTGCATGGATCACATCGATTGAAGTTGAAAAACTGAGAAAATAAAAAATAAAATCTGACAAATGAAAATAGCGATAATTGGAGCTGGTAACCTGGGACTTTCCATTGCAAAGGGGCTTATCTTTAATAATGCCTATACGAGCCTGTATCTCACTAAGAGGGACACCCAGGAGATTCAACACTTTCAGGAATATGCAAAAGTTGAGGTGACAAAGGATAATTCGGTTGCGGTTGAAAATTCCGATATTCTGATTTTTGCCGTCCAGCCCACTCAAATGGAGGCTATAATGGAGGAAATAAAAGACCTTCTCACCGAAAAACATGTCCTTATTTCCACCGTTACCGGTTTTAAGATCGCTGCTATGGAAGCCATTGTAGGAAAAGAACAGTTTATCATTCGGTCAATGCCTAATACGGCAATTGCCGTAGGAAAATCCATGACCTGTCTGTGCAGTAACGAAAAAGGAAACCATCGCATTGCCATTGCAGAGGCTATCTTTAACCGACTAGGTACAAGTATTATTATTGCGGAAAACAAAATGCAGGCGGCCACGGTAATTTGTGCCAGTGGAATTGCTTTCTGGATGCGCCTTATCCGGGCAACGACACAGGGTGCTGTGCAGCTCGGTTTCGATGCCAAAGACGCTCATGAACTTTCTATGCAAACCTGCCTTGGTGCCGCGAGTCTGCTCATAGAATCCGGCAACCACCCGGAAGAAGAAATCGATAAGGTGACCACCCCACGTGGCTGTACGATCGAAGGTTTGAACGAAATGGAACATAACGGACTTAGTTCTTCTTTGATCAAAGGGATTCAGGCTTCATTTAAAAAAATTAACACCATTACAACTGACTAATTATGGATTTATTTGATGTATACCCACTCTATGATATAAGCCCTGTCAAGGGAAAGGGAGCTTATATTTTTGATAAGGAAGGAAATAAATACCTGGATCTTTATGGCGGCCATGCCGTAATTGCAATCGGCCATTCTCACCCGGCCTACATCAATGCCATTTCCCACCAGGTTGCTGAACTCGGGTTTTACTCGAATTCGGTTAAAAACCCTTTACAACAAGAACTTGCCGATAGGTTGGAAACGCTTTCTGGCATATCGGACTATAACCTGTTTTTATGTAATTCGGGTGCGGAGGCCAACGAAAATGCCGTAAAGCTTGCTTCTTTCCACACCGGTAAAGAGCGGGTTATTTATTTCGAAAAGGCCTTTCATGGAAGGACTTCAGGAGTAGTTGCGATCACGGATAATGAAAAGATCAAAGCGCCTTATAACCAACATCATAAGGTAACCAAACTGGCTTTTGAGGATGTCGATGCTCTTGAAACCGAATTGAAAAAGGGCGATGTGGCTGCAGTGATTTTCGAGGTGATTCAGGGGGTCGGGGGCTTAGAGGAAGCATCCACTGAATTTTATCAGAAAACCTCCCAATTGTGTAAAAGGTTTGATTCGGTTTTAATCGCTGATGAAGTGCAATCTGGTTATGGAAGAACCGGAGATTTCTTTGCTTTTCAAAAACACGGCATTCGTCCTGATATTATTTCCATAGCTAAAGGAATGGGCAATGGCTTTCCGATTGGCGGAATTTTAATCGATAAGGAGATAAAGGCTGAACCGGGTATGTTGGGGACTACCTTTGGTGGCAATCATCTTGCCTGTGCCGCAGGGATTTCAGTTCTGAAAGTAATTGAAAAGGAAAACCTGCTAAAAAATGCCAGGGAACTCTTCGACTATGTCAAAAATAAGTCGGAGGAAATTCCACAGATAAAGAAAGTCAAAGGTCGGGGATTAATGATTGGTTTGGAATTCGATTTTGAGATTTCACAATTAAGAAAAACCCTTTTGTATAAGCATCAGATATTTACCGGTGCGGCTGCCAACAAAAAGCTACTCCGGATTTTACCGCCCTTAAATGTGAACAAGGAACATTTTGATGAGTTATTTCAAGCTTTGAAAGTGGCTTTGAATTAGAGGGAAAACTGGGGAGGTTCTCCAAATTCGGATATTTAATGGGGCTCCCTGAATAAAATATACAAAATCTGGAAAAATAATATAAGATGAAGAATTACACAGAATTATCAGATATAACGGATTTACAAGCTTTGATCACAGAAGCTCTGGAATTAAAAAAGGGTGCTTCAACCATGGAAATCGGAAAAGGAAAAACCATGGGGATGCTGTTTTTCAATCCGAGTTTGAGAACCCGTTTGAGTACCGAAAAAGCAGCAAAAAACCTGGGCATGGAGGTAAGTGTTATCAATGCAGGTAGCGATAGCTGGAAACTGGAGTTTGAAGATGGTGTGGTAATGGATAGTGATAAAGCGGAGCATATCAAGGAAGCCGCGGCGGTTTTGTCACAATACTGCGATATTATTGGTGTTAGAGCCTTTCCTGAATTGCAGGATAAGGAGAAAGACCAGGCGGAAGCCGTGATCAATAGTTTTAAAAAGTATGCCTTGGTTCCTGTAGTGAATCTAGAAAGTGCAACAGGGCATCCCCTTCAGGCTCTTGCTGATGCCATGACCATTACGGAATTAAGAAAGAGAAGTAAGCCGAAGGTGGTGCTTAGTTGGGCGCCGCACCCTAAGGCCCTGCCTCAAAGCGTACCCAATTCCTTTGCGGAAATAATGCAGAAAATGGATGTGGAATTTGTGATCACCAATCCGGAAGGTTACGATTTGAATCCTGAAATCACTCAAAATGTTCCGGTAATTCACAATCAGGAAGAAGCCCTGAAAGATGCCGATTTTGTCTATGTGAAAAACTGGAGTAGTTATGAGAATTATGGACAGAAACTTAGTGAAGATAAAAACTGGACTTTCAGCATCGATAAATTGGGCCTAACCAGAAACGCTAAAGTTATGCATTGTCTACCGGTAAGACGAAATATGGTAATTACTGATCAGGTGCTGGATTCAGAAAATGCCGTGGTTATCCAGCAGGCCGCAAACAGGACCTTTGCTGCGCAGGGAGTATTAAAAAGGATTTTAGAGGAGAAGGTAATGCCAAGGGAATTAGGAAAAAATGCATAACCAGATCACAGAAGAAACCCGGGCTATGGCATAAGCCATTGAGCTTTGGGGCTGTCGAAAGGGACCAAGTAAGAATTAATAAAAATGGAAGTTTTAAAGGTTGTAAAAATAGGAGGGAAGTTAATTGAGAATAAGGCTAAATTCGCTGAATTTATCCAGGATTTCGCAGCTTTGGAGGGGCCAAAGATCCTGGTTCACGGCGGTGGGAATCTGGCCACTGAAATTGCAGGAAAACTCGGTTACCCCACCCATATGTTTGAAGGTCGTCGCATTACCGATGCGCAATCCATGAAAGTGATTACCATGGTATATGGAGGGCTTATCAGTAAAAATATCGTAGCTAAACTTCAAGCGCAGGCTAATAATGCCATCGGACTGTGCGGAGCTGACGGAATGAGTATAGTATCAAAGAAACGTCCTGTCGGGGAGGTAGATTTTGGTTTTGTAGGTGATGTGGAGCAGGTAAATTCAAAGTTTATACAAGGGCTTTTAAAACAAGAGCTCATACCGGTTTTCTCAGCGATTTCCTGCACCCGGGAGGGTTTGCTTTTAAATACTAATGGCGACTCTGTGGCTGCCGCCCTGGCCAAGGCAATGGGCTCAATATATGATACTGAGCTTTATTTTTGCTTTGAAAAGAAAGGGGTTCTAGGCGATCCGCAAGATGATGATTCAGTTATAGAAGAAATTAACAGGGAAAAGTATGAGGAGTTGCTGGAGGAAAAGGTAATAAGCCAGGGGATGCTTCCCAAATTACATAACTGTTTTGAAGCCCTGGAAGCTGGGGTAAACAAAATATTCCTGGGTGATTTCAGGTTATTAAAAAAAGAATCGATCCACACTAAAATAACCACTTTATGAAACCTCAAGAATTACACAAAGAGGCAATAGATTTACTCAAAAGGCTAATCGCTACGGAATCTTTTTCTACCCAGGAAGATAGCACAGCCAATTTGCTCGAAGAATGGTTTAGGAAAAATGAGATGAGCTTTTTCCGGCATTTGAACAATGTTTGGGCTACCAACAAATACTTTGATTCCACAAAGCCAAGTTTGTTGTTGAACTCTCATCATGATACGGTTAGGCCGAACTCCGCATACACGCGAGATCCTTTTGAGGCCAAAATAGAGGATGGAAAATTATTTGGTTTAGGGAGTAATGATGCGGGGGGCTGCCTAGTTTCCTTGCTATCCACCTTTACCTGGTTTTACCATGTTAAAGATTTGAAATATAATTTGATTTTTGCCGGAACAGCAGAAGAGGAAATTAACGGAGAAAACGGGATTGCATGCCTGTTGCCAAGAATGCCAAAAATCGATGTAGCATTGGTAGGAGAACCTACCCTGATGCAGTTGGCCATAGCGGAAAAAGGCCTTGTGGTTTTTGATGCCAAAGTTAAGGGTACACCCTCCCATGCAGCGCATCCAAATAATAATAATGCGATTTATAAAACCGCCGATGCTTTAAAATGGTTCGAAAGCTTTGATTTTCCGAAGGAATCCGAGGCTCTGGGAAAAGTCAAACTTACCGTTACTCAAATTAGTGCAGGGAGCCAGCATAATGTAGTGCCAGGGCACGTCGATTTGGTGATCGATGTTCGGGTCAACGACGCCTATTCCAATGCTGAAATCAATCAGATTTTACAGGAAAAAGCACCGGTAGATGAGATAAAGGCCCGTTCCTTGCGTCTGAATTCCTCATCAATTATAAAAGAACATAAGCTGATCAAAGCCGGTCTTGACCTGGGAATGGAAACCTATGGTTCTCCAACTCTTTCGGATCAGGCCATGCTTAGTTGTCCTTCCTTGAAATTAGGACCAGGAGATTCCACACGATCACACAGCGCCGATGAATTTATTTATGTCAGAGAAATAACCGAAGGGATTGATACTTATATTAAATTGCTTGAGAAAGCTTGTAAATAGGAATTAGGATTGCCTTGGTTCCCAAAACCATGGTGGTCTAAAGATTAAATAAAATTATAAATTATGAAACTCTGGGACAAAGGATTAGCAATTGACAAAAAGATTGAAAGGTTTACCGTAGGCAATGACCGGGAATTGGATATGCATCTGGCACAATACGATCTAAAAGCTTCCAAGGCCCATGCAAAAATGCTGGGGAAAATCGGAATCTTGTCCATGCAAGAGGTAAAGGATATTGAAAGGGAACTATCTCAGCTGGAAAAACAACTCGAGGATGGCACCTTTGAAATTGAGGAAGGATTTGAAGATGTGCATTCAAAAATTGAATTCGAATTAACCCAATCCCTGGGGGATACAGGAAAAAAAATCCACACAGCACGATCCAGAAACGACCAGGTTTTGGTGGCGATGCAGTTATATTTTAAGGAGAATCTGCTAGAGATTTCAGATAAAACAAAGCAATTGATTACCGTGCTTTTAGAACTTGCAGAAGAACACCGGGATAAATTGCTCCCGGGGTATACGCATTTGCAGGTAGCCATGCCATCGAGTTTTGGGTTATGGTTTTCAGCCTATGCTGAATTGTTAATCGATGATCTTTATTTATTACAAGCCGGGTTAAAGGTAGTTGACCAGAACCCCTTGGGTTCTGCAGCTGGTTACGGCTCTTCTTTCCCTATAGACCGGGAATTTACCACCAAAGAATTAGGATTTTCGACTCTTAAGTATAACGTGGTGGCTGCTCAATTGGGGAGAGGAAAATGCGAGCGAACCGTGACTTCCAATATCGCCTCAGTTTCCAATACCCTTTCCCGTTTTGCGATGGATATTTGTTTGTATATGAGTCAGAATTTTGATTTTATCACATTTCCTGATGAACTCACTACGGGTTCCAGTATCATGCCTCATAAGAAAAATCCGGATGTATTTGAATTGGTTCGTGGAAAATGCAATAAACTTCAGAGCATTGCCAATGAAATGATTCTCATTACTAATAATTTACCAAGTGGTTATCACCGGGATTACCAGCTGATCAAGGAAAACAG
This sequence comes from Salegentibacter profundi, assembly GCF_054121475.1. Lineage (NCBI taxonomy): Bacteria > Pseudomonadati > Bacteroidota > Flavobacteriia > Flavobacteriales > Flavobacteriaceae > Salegentibacter > Salegentibacter profundi. The sequence goes on along the minus strand of NZ_JBSYGG010000005.1, from coordinate 88,032 downwards.
CATTTATTCGGTAGAAAACATCAAAGAAATTCTGGATGTTCTGATCCATGCTATCGCTTTAATTAAAGTTAAAGATATCGACCTGGAAGACGAAAAATATAAATATTTGTTTACCGTGGATAGCATCAATGACCTGGTAATACAGGGCAAATCATTTAGGGAAGCTTATCAAATAATCGGGGAACAGGTTCAGGCAAAAACCTACCAGGCTACTGAGGGAAAAAAGCATTCGCATTTGGGAAGTAAGGATAACCTGGCTCTTGAGGAAATCCGCAAGAAGATCAATGCTATAAGGGTATAGTCCTATCCAGGTCCAAATCGCCTTACGACTTTGAAAAAGTTAATAAAAAAAACCTCCCGCAAAACCACACGAAATGCGAGAGGTTCAAAACATAAATGAAGAAAAATAATCTTAGATAATGGTCATTTGACCTAAGTTTAAGTTTTCGTTATTAATGGTGATATTATCAACTTCACTGATAAGTCCCTCAAGGAAGTCACCAACTTTTTCAGTGGTATAATGGTTGTCCTTATTGATATCTATGGTACAAACATTGAGTTTAATACTTAGTTCCACCGCTTTTTTAACGGCTTCGGCCTCTTCGGTGAGTCCGAAATGTTCCAAAAGCATCGCAGCGGATAAAATGGAGGCTACCGGATTTGCAATTCCTTTACCGGTTGCCTGCGGATAAGATCCGTGAATGGGTTCAAACATGGCGTTTTCTTTTCCTACCGATGCCGATGCCAGCAGGCCGATGCTACCTCCAATTACACTGGCTTCATCGGATAAAATATCGCCAAACATATTTTCGGTAAGAATCACATCAAACTGGGTAGGATTAAGGATCATCTGCATGGCGGCATTATCGACAAAAAGGAAGTCCAGCTCCACTTTTGGATACTTTTTTCCAATTTCAGTGACCGTTTTACGCCAGAGCCGGGAAGTTTCCAGAACATTGGCTTTATCCACCAGGGTCAGTTTTTTGGAACGTTTTTCGGCAGCTTTAAATGCCAGGTGAGCCACCCGGGAGATTTCCTCTACCGAATAAGTACAAACATCGGTAGCGCTTTGGCCATCTTCTGCAGTATGCTTATCCCCAAAATAGATCCCACCGGTAAGTTCCCTATAGATCACCATGTCAGCCCCTGAAATGCGGTCTTCCTTAAGTGGTGATTGCGCGATAAGCTTGTCATAGGCCTTTACCGGTCTTATGTTTGCATAAAGTCCGAGTCCTTTTCTCAATTGTAAAAGGCCCTGCTCAGGTCTTACTTTTGCATCGGGATTATTGTCAAATTTTGGATCTCCTATAGCCCCAAACAACACAGCATCAGAATTCTTACACAAATCCAGCGTAGCTTCAGGTAGCGGATTGTCCAGCAAATTTATTGCTGCCGCTCCTACCAGGGCGTCTTCAAACTGAAAGTGGTGATCAAAACGATCTGCTACAGCTTTTAAAACTTTTACTGATTGCTGTGTGATTTCGGGACCTATCCCGTCTCCGGGTAAAACTGCTATTTTTAATTTCATTTTTTCTTCTTTATGTGTGGTTTCTCCATAACTTCCGGTCTTTCAGTTTTTAAAAAGCTAGATAAGTGTGTGGGTTTTTAATTTCGGAGCGTGTTCTTTTTCAAATTTTTTGATCGCATCGAGTTTGCTTACCAAAAAATCTATATCGTCAAATCCATTGATCATACAGGTTTTCTTATAAGGATCTATTTCAAAGGCCTCTGAAATTTCTCGCTCGGGGATTCCGATGGTCTGAGCCTCCAGGTCAACCTTTATTTTTACCGTCGGATCCTTATATATTTCCGTAAAGAGCTGCTGCAGAAATTCCGGACTAACCTGAACTGGAAGCAAACCATTATTGAGCGCATTTCCCTTGAAGATATCCGCAAAATAACTGGAAACAACGACGGTAAATCCGTAAGCTTTAATAGCCCAGGCAGCATGTTCCCGGCTGGAACCACAACCGAAATTATCTCCCGCCACAAGAATGGATCCTTTATATTCTGGTTTGTTTAAAGCAAAATCTGGATTTTTCTCGTTGTTTTTATCATATCGCCAGTCTCGAAACAGGTTCTCTCCAAATCCAGCTTTATCCGTTGCTTTTAAAAACCGGGCTGGAATTATCTGGTCGGTATCAATGTTTTCTATTTCTAAAGGAACCGCCGTATCGGTTAATGTGATAAACTTTTCCATTTTAATTTAGATGTTTTGTAAAGTCGGTTATTTTACCGGAAATAGCCGTAGCTGCTGCCGTTAAAGGGCTTGCTAGGATGGTTCTCGAACCCTGGCCCTGTCTTCCTTCGAAATTTCTGTTACTGGTCGACACGCAATATTCTCCTGCAGGAATTTTATCATCGTTCATAGCCAAACAGGCCGAGCAACCTGGTTGTCTTAACCTGAAGCCGGCATCTTCAAATATTTCACGTAATCCTTCGGCTTCTATCTGAGCGGAAACCTGGCGAGAACCCGGTACGATAAGCGCATTAACATTCCCCGCTTTCTGTTTACCCTTTATATAAGAGGCGGCCTGCCTGAAGTCTTCAATACGGGAATTGGTACAACTCCCGATGAAAATCCAGTTAATGGTCTTGTCAAGTAAAGATTCACCAGGGTTAAAGCCCATATAAGCCAAGGCTTTTGCATCGCTTTTGCTACCTTCTGTCGGTATGGATTCGGTAATCTTAATGCCCATTCCGGGGTTTGTCCCATAGGTGATCATTGGTTCAATATCTTCTGCATCAAAGGAGTATTCCTGGTCGAAGGTCGCACCTTCATCGGTTTTTAGCGTTTCCCAATAAGCTTTTAGCGCGTCGAAATCCTGTCCTTTTGGAGCGAATTCTTTTCCTTTTACATATTGGAAAGTCGTTTGGTCAGGTGCGATCAAGCCCCCACGAGCCCCCATCTCTATACTCATATTACACACGGTCATCCGGCCCTCCATGGACATCTCTTCAAAAACATTTCCGGCATACTCACAAAAATAACCGGTACCTGAATTTGTGCCCAGTTTGCTGATAATATAGAGAATCACATCTTTGGGTAACACACCTTTTTTGAGTTTCCCATTGACATTGACGCGTAATTTCTTAGGCTTTTCAACCAGCAGACACTGGCTGGCAAATGCCTGGGAAACCTGACTGGTGCCGATTCCAAAGGCAATTGTACCAAAGGCACCGTGGGTCGAGGTGTGACTATCTCCGCAAACCATCGTCATGCCCGGTTGGGTAATCCCAAGTTCCGGAGCCATTACGTGAACTATCCCGTTATAGGGATGTCCCAGGCCGTAAAGGGTTATATTGTTTTCCTCGCAATTTTGGGTCAATTCTTTAAGCTGTTTTCTTGACAACAGATCCTTAACCGGTAGATGCTGGTTTTCAGTAGGCGTATTATGGTCTGCCGTGGCCACTATCTGATCCGGTCGAAATACCGGAATCTCACGTTCCTTCAACTCATTAAAGGCTTGTGGACTGGTAACTTCGTGGATCAGGTGCTTATCGATGTATAAAATATCCGGTCCGTCGGGTATGGATTCTACCACGTGGCTATCCCAGATTTTATCAAATAATGTTTTCTTCATTAGGCTATCGCTCTGATTTTTCTTTCTGATATCTCCATGATTTCATGGATGTCATTGTCCTCCACACATCTTCTGGAATCTGCATAATTCAGGAACTCGTGATATACCGTATCCAATTGAAGTTTGGTCAAATCGTATCCCATTTTCTTAGCTTTATAGGCTAAAGCTGCTCTTCCGCTTCTTGCGGTTAGCACAATGGCCGATTCCGTTACCCCGACTTCAGCTGGATCTATAATTTCGTAGGTTTCACGGTTTTTAATCACCCCGTCCTGGTGTATTCCGGAGCTATGGGCAAAGGCGTTGGCCCCTACTATAGCCTTGTTTGGCTGAACTAGCATTCCCATTTCCCGGGAGACCATACAACTGGTATCAAAAAGAAATTTTGGATCTATTTGAGTGTTTAAATTTAAGGTAGGATGCTGTCTTAAGATCATGACAACCTCTTCAAGTGCGGTATTTCCGGCACGCTCACCAATGCCATTTATGGTACATTCGATTTGGCGGGCTCCGTTCATGACTCCCGCAATAGCGTTTGCCGTAGCTAGTCCAAGATCGTTATGGCAATGGCAGGAAAGCCTTACCTTATCAATATCTTTTACATTATCCTTTAAATACTTAATTTTTCTCCCATATTCTTCCGGTAGACAGTATCCTGTGGTGTCTGGAATGTTTAGCACTGTTGCACCGGCTTTGATCATCTCGGTACACACCCGGGCAAGAAATTCATTATCAGTTCTTCCTGCGTCTTCTGCATAAAATTCAACATCATCTACAAAATTCTTGGCGTATTTAACCGCGGCTACCCCACGCGTAATAATTTCTTCCCTGGTTGAATTGAATTTATATTTAATATGAGAATCTGAAGTACCGATCCCGGTATGAATACGCGGTTTTTTTGCATATTTTAAAGCTTCGGCTGCAACCTCAATATCTTTTTTTACAGCACGGGTGAGTCCACATACGGCAGCATTCTTTGCCAGCTTAGAGATTTCATTAACCGATTGAAAGTCACCAGGACTGGAAACAGGAAACCCCGCCTCAATAACATCTACTCCCAGCTCATCAAGGCGCTCAGCGATTTTGAGTTTTTGGCTGGTGTTCAATTTACATCCTGGAACCTGCTCTCCGTCTCGTAACGTCGTGTCAAAAATTTCTACCTTTTCTGTGCTCATAAGAGATTTATTTTGCTTTATCTTTAACTAAAGTATAGTTTTAGCCTGCCCTTAAATTGTTTTCTGGACGAGTATTACGATAATTAAAAACTAATGATAGGCTGTAATGTAACTGATTTACAGCACTTTATAAACCTACTTGTTACAATGACTAATGAATTGACCGATAATTTGTTTTCGTTAATTAAGTCACTTTCGCCCTCTGAAAAGCGTCAATTTTCTTTATACGTAGGCAGAATTGGAGTGAACACCGATAGTAAATTTTTGAATTTATTTAAGGTGATGACCAAGATGAAGAAGTATAATGAAAATGAAATATTACAGAAAACCAGGATCAGTAAGCAGCAGCTTTCCAATGTAAAAGCACATTTATACAAACAGATCCTGGTGAGTTTAAGACTTAATCCTGCAAATCAAACGGTGCCCGTTCAAATCAGGGAACAACTGGATTTTGCCTATATACTTTATAGAAAAGGTTTATATAACCAGGCTCTCAAACTCCTTGATAAAACCAAAACTACTGCTTTACATTACGAGGAAAAAAGCCTGGCCTATGAGATCCTTGAGCTGGAAAAGATCATAGAATCACAATACATCACCAGGAGTATACGAAACCGAGCTGAGCTATTGATTCAACAAACCGAAGATCTCAGTGCACGGACCCAGTTGAATGCTAAATTATCAAACCTATCATTACAACTCTACGGAATATTTCTGAAAATGGGCTATGCCAGGACCCAGGGAGAAGCTGCTACTATCAGAAGCTATTTCCATGAGAACATCCCGGAATATTCCTTCAAGGAATTGGGTTTTCACGAGAAGCTCTGGCTTTATAAAGCACACTTATGGTTTAGCTTTATCACCCAGGATTTTTTAGCCTGTTACCGCTACTCGATGAAATGGATAGACCTCTTTAATGAATATCCACATCTGGTGTCCTTACATCCAGTTTCTTATATAAAAGGGAACCATTACTTGTTGGAGTCGCTTTTTTACCTGAATCATGTGAGGTTGTTTGAGAAAGTATTAAAAAAAATGGAGGCTACCCTTAAGGATCCTAAAATTCCGGATGATGATAATATTAAGGCGCTATCCTTTCTATACCTGTACTCCAATAAATTGAATTTACGCTTTATGAAGGGAGAGTTTGCCAATGGAGAAGAGCTGGTAGGGAAGATACAGAAAAAGATCAAAAAATATAAAGGGCGTATAGATGAACACCATATAATGGTATTCTATTATAAGATAGCCTGTCTGTATTTCGGGAATGGAGATAATAAGCAATGCATTTTGTTTCTTAAAAAGATCATCGATAATAAATCTCTTGAGATGCGCGAGGATCTGATGTGTTTTTCCAGAATTCTAAACCTTGTGGCTCATTATGAGGCCGGGATGGATTACCATTTGGAAAGTCTCATCAAATCCACCTATAAGTTTCTCATTAAGATGGATGACCTGCACGAGGTACAGAAAGAAATGATTCGTTTCCTGAGACATTTACCGGATGTTTCTCCCCTGGATATCAAAGATGAATTTCGCCGTTTACACGATACCTTAAAGCAATATGAAACTCATCCCTACGAACGTCGTGCCTTTTTATATTTAGATATAATCTCCTGGCTGGAAAGCAAGATAGAAAACAGGCCGGTGGCTGAGGTGATTTCAAGGAAATTATCCCATAGAGGCCGGTCTTGAAAAACTTTTGCTAATGATCCGGTTTTTCAAAAATCAGCGGCGATGCTTTGCCAAATAGGATCTTTTTCTGGCAAAGGGGCTACCAAATGAATCACCTCTTTTTTTACCGGGTGTATAAAGCTTATTTCCCTGGCATGTAAGTGGATGCTTGCATCTTTGTTACTGCGATCGAAGCCGTATTTAAGATCGCCTTTAATTGGACTGCCGATGGCTGATAACTGGCTGCGGATCTGATGATGCCTGCCAGTTTCTAAATCCACTTCCAGCAGGTAATAATGATCAAGTTTTTTGATCACCCGGTAATGGAGAATGGCTTTTTTACTCCCAGGTACTTCCCTTGTGTGGGGATAAGATTTATTTTGTTTAGGGTTTCGTTTTAGGAAATGGGTTAAGGTCTCAGTCGGTTTTGCAGGCTTATTCTTTACCACGGCCCAATAGGTTTTCTTAGCCTCTTTCTTCTGAAAAAGTTTATTGAGTCGGGGCAAAGCCTTGGAGGTTTTTGCAAAAACCACGATTCCGCTGGTAGGCCGGTCCAACCGGTGGACTACTCCAAGATATACGTTTCCGGGTTTATTGTGTTCTTCCTTAAGGTAGGCTTTTACCACTTCACTAAGAGGCTTGTCACCGGTTTTGTCGCCCTGGACAATATCTCCGGGGCGTTTGTTTACCACGATAATGTGATTGTCCTGGTAAAGTACCTGAAGGTTATTTTTATTTGAAAGGATTTTTTCCAAGCGAAAACTTTAACTCAGCTACCTGCTGCAATGGAGCGTCTATTAGATTAATACTGTTCCTGGTCAGAAGGAAAATCCCTATTCTTCACATCATCCCGGTAATTTTCGAAAGCTTTGGTCATATCAGCATGAAGATCGGCGTATCGTCTTAAAAAACGCGGGTTGAATTCGTGGGTCATTCCCAGCATATCGTGAACTACCAATACCTGGCCATCCACGCCATTTCCTGCACCGATACCAATTACTGGAATGCTGATACTTTGGGCAACTTCCTTGGCCAATTTGGCAGGCACCTTTTCAAGTACTATGGCAAAACACCCGATCTTTTCAAGTAGTTTTGCATCGGATTTTAATTTTTCGGCTTCCGCTTCCTCTTTGGCTCGGACGGTATAAGTACCGAATTTATAAATAGACTGCGGAGTTAGCCCTAAATGTCCCATCACTGGAATCCCGGCGTGAAGAATTCGTTTAAGCGATTCCTTGATTTCCTTTCCTCCTTCTAATTTTACTGCGTGTGCCCCACTTTCTTTCATAATCCGTATGGCGGATCTAAGGGCTTCCTTGGGATCGCTTTGATAACTTCCAAAGGGAAGATCAACCACCACTAATGCTCGATGAATAGCCCTGATCACACTTTGTGCATGGTAGATCATCTGATCCAGGGTTATCGGGAGGGTAGTCTCGTGTCCAGCCATCACGTTGCTGGCCGAATCACCTACCAGAATCACATCGATTCCGGCCCCATCAACTATTTTTGCCATAGAATAATCGTAGGCGGTGAGCATGGCGATCTTCTCGCCATTTTGTTTCATATCTACCAGGGATTTAGTAGTAACCCTTTTATACTCCTTCTTTGCAACAGACATATTTTTAATTTTGGAAGGTAAAAGTACAAAAACGAGTGGTCATAAGATAATAGCGGTCGTTTTATTGTTTTTTAAGTTCCTGGTAGAGGGTGCTAAGTAATTCCCCGTCATCTCCGTGATATTGCCAAAACATGGCACCACCTAGACCATTTTCTTCGATAAATTTAGCTTTCTCCCTGATGGAAGCTACATCGTCATAAGTGATAAATGTTCTGGTAGCTTCACTCCAAAGAAATGGCGCTTTGGCCGCTTGATCCCAATGGCGTTTATACTTCCCGCTTTTTAAACTATCCTTTAATTCGCGATAATTGATAGTGAAGCTATTTCCGTGAGATTTTTGATGTAATCCAAAATTCTTATTCTCTGTCTCATGCCAGCCTCTTCCATAAAAAGCGACCCCTACAATGATTTTTTCTCGGGGGACTCCTGTAGCCAGATGTTCTTCAACGGCAATTTTCGTACTCTGCTTGTAAGGTTCAGGATCTGTTTTTGATTCGTACAAATTGGTATGATGTGATGTGGAATCGTTCCAGCCTCCCTGATAATCATAAGTCATAATATTTATAAAGTCCAGGAAGGGATGAATTTTATTCAATTCGACGTGATCAAGATAATTCTGGTTCGCGGCCGTGGCAATGGTCAGCAGATAATTGGTCCGGTCTATTTTTCCCAGAGAATCCAATTTTTTTCTGAAAAGCTTTAAGATCGATGTGAAATTTTGTTTATCCTCAGGGGAATGTGGGTTTCCCGCCCCTGGTTGACCGGGGTATTCCCAGTCTAAATCGATCCCGTCAATTTGGTGTTTTTGAAGAAAAGAAATTCCGCTGTTGGCAAAGCGCTCTCTTGCAGCTTTAGTAGCAACTGCTTCTGAAAAGCCTCCGGACCAGGACCATCCACCTACGGAAATCAGGACTTTTAAATCAGGATTCTTTTCTTTTAGACTGTTGATCTTTTTCAGGCGTTGTGTATCCTTTGGGTCGCCCTCAATGATCTTTCCGTTTTTGATATTTGCAAAGGCGTAATTAATATGGGTGAGTTTTTGCGCTGAAATCTCCGCGAACTTATCGTCTACATTGTGTCCAACAATATAGCCTATAATTTTTTTGTTGGTCTTTTCCTGCGGGTATATCTGCCATGGAGTACAAATACACATCAATAATAGAAAAAGAATGCTTGTGGTAGTTTTTTGCATAATATTTAAAGCATTACGTATATACATTCAAATTACTAAATTAGCTTTTAATTATATCTTTACCAATGAAGAAATTATTTCTAATAGGTTTTTTACTGATGAGCCAGGCAGTCTTGAGCCAAAATACAAAAAAAGAAAATCTCAGGATGCTCATTGAAAGCTTCTTTGAAGCTTTTCATCTACAGGATACAGTAAAGCTCAGAAGTTTCGCTCACCCTGATATTGTTTTGCAAAGCATATCGGTTTCTAAAGGAGGTGTCACCAAACTCACCACTGATTCTTATTCCGGGTTTTTACAAGGTATTGGTAAAATTGCCGAAACCACCACTTTTGAAGAAAAGCTTCAGGATTTTGAGATATCGATTTATGGAGAAATGGCTCATGTTTCCACGCCCTATTCTTTTTATCTCAATGAAAAATTCAGCCATTGTGGGGTTAATTCTTTTCAACTTATGAAGGTTGAAGATCAGTGGAAGATTATTTACCTGGTAGATACTCGAAAGAAAACAGGTTGCCAGGAGAATTAGATGTCTTTCACACAGCGGAAGCCAAGGTGTTCCAGGCTGCTATCTGGGGTAGAGCTCATCCTGGCAGCGTTGCGATAACCAGTACAGTAAGATTCACTACAAAGAAAGGAACCGCCCCGGATCACTTTATGTTGTTCGGGGTTAAAATACTCCTTGAAATATCCATCAGTTCGGTTTTCTATTTTGCTATAGGCGTTAGGGTAGTAGGTATCCAGGCACCATTCCCAGGTATTTCCAGCAATATCATAAAGTCCGAAAGCGTTGGCCGGAAAGCTTTTAACCGGAGAAGCTTTTTCGAAATTATCATCCTGGGAATTGAAATCAGGGAAGTTTCCCTGATGAAAATTCACATAATCCTTAGCTTTTGAAAAATCATCGCCCCAGTGGTAGACCTGGTTCTCTTTACCGCCTCTGGCCAGGTATTCAAACTCTGCCTCTGTGGGCAATCGTTTTCCAGCCCACTTGGCATAGGCCATCGCATCGTACCAGGAGATCTGGACTACAGGAAGGTCGTCCTTACCTTGGATGCTGCTTTGAGGTCCTTCAGGATGCTTCCAGGAGGCACCTTCCATAAATTTCCACCATGCCTGAGGCTTGTCAGGGTCAAAAACCAGTGCTCCCGGTGGATAGGTTTCACCCTTAACTTCAAATTCCCGTTCCGCTGTAGTGATGTAGCCTGTGGCTTCAATAAACTCCCGGAATTGGGCATTGGTAACTTCGGTTTGATCAACCCATAGGTCCTCAATAGTTTCCTGGTGCTGCGGAAACTCATCCTGTCGGGCTTGCTGGGAATTTCCTCCCATGGTATAAGTGCCTCCCGGAACTTTTATCATCCCCTTAGTTGAGGCAGAATCCCTTCTAACTTGAATGCTTTCAATCTCCGACATCATTTTCTGGTGAAAACTCTGAGGCTTCTCCTTGGCAGCAAGGGAGACTTCTTTGTTTTCATTGTCCGATTCCATGTTTTTGCAAGCGGTAAAAAACAATAGGAGAGGGAGTAAGAAGAATGGAAATTTTGATAAGGGGATCATAGCCGCAAATTTTCGGCTAAGATAAGAAAGATTAAAGGAGGTGGAAATTCCGGTTATATTCTTTTAAAAGAAAGCATATGCTGAGGTATCTCTGTGATTAATGTGATCGGAAGTCGGGATTTTTTTAGGGTAATAAAAGTCCCGACTTCACTGATCTGGCCAAAGCTTAGGGTTTTAGTACCACCCGGAAGCGGGCTTTGTTATTGATCATTCGCTCATAGGCTTCATTGGCTTTATCCAGTGGGAATTCTTCGATTTTTGGCCTGGAGTTGGTAAGTGCACTGAAATTAAGGGTGTCCTCAGAGTCCATCGCGGTGCCACTGGGCCATCCTGCCACTGATTTTCTCCCCATCAGCAGTTCCATGGGCGATACCTCAATCGGATCGCCGGTTGCAGCTACCATAAGTAACTTTCCATCAATCCCAAGGCCTCCAACAACTGAAGTTATCGCCTTACTATATGGTGCGGTGGCCAGGATTAATTTTGCGCCTCCCAGCTTTTGTAACTCCTTTGCAGGATCTGTTTGATCGGTATTGATAAAATGGTGAGCTCCGAGTTCTTCTGCCAAATCCTTCTTACTGTCGCTTGTAGAAATTGCCACGGTTTTCATTCCCATCTTAGAAGCATATTGTATAGCCAGATGGCCAAGGCCGCCAATTCCCTGTACAGCTACCAGGTCCCCTGGTTTGATTCCTGAATTTCTAAGGGCATTAAAAACCGTGATTCCGGCACAAAGTAGTGGGGCAGCCTCGGCAGAGGATAGGGCATCCGGAATGGCTGCAAGCGCCTCTTTGGGAGCGCACATGTATTGGGCGTAACCACCATCATATGATATTCCGCTGATCTGGGCATTTTCACAGCTGATAAAATCTCCGCGACGACAGGGTTCGCATTCAAAGCAGTGTCCCCCATGCCAACCCACACCGACTCGCTGGCCTTTTTTCCAGTTTTTAACTTTTTCTCCTACCTGTTCCACAGTCCCTACGACTTCATGCCCGGGAACTCGTGGATACTGAATTCCAGGAAATATTCCATCTTTTACAAAAGCATCACTATGGCAGATGCCACAAGCCTCAACTTTGATCAGAACTTCATTTTCCTTTGGAGAAGGTTTATCTATATCTACAATGATAAAATCCCCTCCCTTTTCTTTAATTTGTGCAGCTTTCATGACTTATTTTGTTTAGTCGTTAAGTTACAAAATGAGATAGGGAATAATATTTAAGCCTTTGTTAAATTAAACTAGGCGGGGTAAGAGAAAGAAAACTACAACGGCATTGTTCATCGCGTGGAGGAAGATCGGCCAGATAAGGCTTTGATTTTCCACCTTTATTTTACCAAAGAAATATCCAGCAATGATCCGGGGAAATATTAATATGAAAAGAATAAGGTCAATCTGCCAACCTTCAATGTAATTCCATATGTGTACCAATCCGAAAAGACCGGCAGTAATAAACCAAAAGCTTATATAATTACGGTAAAGAAAGACTCTTAATTTTCTCAAAACCCTTGCTGGCCTTAAGGAAGAAAAAAACAAAAAAAGAAGAAAGGCAGAAAGAACTACCAGGCTGTATTTCAGGACTGCATTGGCCTCTGGGGGAATAAAGCCCAAAGCGATAAAACTTAACACCGCACAAAAGAATATATAGATTTCGGTAAGGCTTGGTTTTATCAGGCTCCGAAAAAGACTTTCCTCCAGAACTGGAGCGATCACCACGGCCATAATAACGAAGGCCAGCGGACTTTCATTCATGAAATTAAACAGTTCGGTTTGCTGGTATTTTTCCAGATCTATCGAAGGAATTACCGAACTGATGAAACCTAACAGGAAAAAGAATAAAAAATAAGATCCCAACATTAACCAGTAATTACGGAAAAGGTTCCTGGTTTTAGGGGAGAGCTTCAGTAACTGCAAGATTTAGCTTTTAATTTTAATTATCACTGCAATTTCGGGCAAATTTTCCAATAATTTCGGCCTTATGCACTTAAATAGGTATCGTCTTTCCCGGTGGAAGGGCTAACAATCACTCAAATTCACTTTCACTGCGAGCCCCCCCTTAGAGGTTTCTTTGTATTTGGAGTTCATATCCTTTGCGGTGTCCCACATGGTTTCAATCACCTTATCCAGGGGGACCTTTGCTTTACTGGCATCGCTTTCCAGTGCTATTTCTGCGGCGTTAATGGCTTTGATGGCTCCCATTGAATTCCTTTCAATACATGGGACCTGTACCAGCCCGGCAATAGGATCACAGGTCAGGCCAAGATGATGTTCCATGGCGATTTCGGCGGCCATAAGCGATTGTTCGGGCGTACCTCCCAATAGATCTGTTAATCCCGCGGCGGCCATTGCAGAGGAAACTCCAATTTCTGCCTGACATCCACCCATAGCTGCGGAAATAGTAGCTCCTTTTTTAAAGAGGCTGCCAATTTCTCCAGCAACAAGCATAAAACGCTTAAGTTCTTTAAAAGTAGCCTGGTGATTTTCAATGACCATATAATACATCATCACCGCAGGAAGCGTTCCCGAACTACCATTGGTCGGTGCAGTAACTACCCTGCCCAGGGAAGCATTAACTTCATTGACACTGAAAGCAAAGCAACTAACCCATTTAAGGATCTCCCTGAACTTAACCTCCGTTCTTCTAATGGCGCTTATCCATTCATCCTGATTGGAGTATTGCTGGTCTCCTATAAGACGTTGGTGCATCTCATAGGCACGGCGTTTTACGTTAAGGCCTCCCGGAAGCGTGCCTTCGGTATGACAACCGATGTACATGGACTCCAACATCACATTCCATACCTGGCGCAGTCCCTGATCTATTTCCTGATCACTTCGTAGTGACCTTTCATTTTCCAGGACTATTTCTGAAATGCTCTTGTTTTGTTCTTTACAATATTGTAATAATTCCCTGGCTTTTTCTATGGGATAGGGAAATTCCAAAAAGTTCTGCATCTTTTGGCTGGCATTCTTGCGTTCCTTTTTTACTACAAATCCACCACCGATGGAATAGAAGGAAGAAGAATATTTCTTACCACTGGAAAGCCCGGCTCTAAAAATCATTCCGTTTGGATGGAATTCGAGGAACTTACGGTTGAATTTTATGTCCGCTTCAAGATTAAAAGGAACTGATTTTTCCCCGTTGAGCAGTAATTCCCCATGCTGGCGGATTTTATCGATCTCGCTATCTATAATACCGATTTCCATAGTGACCGGGTCATGCCCTAATAGCCCTAAAAGTGTGGCAGTATCTGTAGCGTGACCTTTTCCTGTTAAAGAAAGTGATCCATAAAGATCTATATGGAGCGATTCCACCTGATCGAAATAATCTTTTTTCTTTAATTCAGCGATAAATCGCTGGGCAGCCCGCCAGGGGCCAAGCGTATGCGAGCTAGATGGGCCAACGCCCACCTTCAGCATATCAAAAACACTTATACATTCAATTTTTCGCATTCAGAGCTCATATTTGAATGCAAAAATAAGGATTTGTCAGGCTAAAGCATAGTATATAACAGAAAGTTTAAAACGATTTCGTAACACGCAATTGACAAGCCTTCCAGGATAATGTGACAACCTGTCAGAAGTTTTCCGCTGGCATAATGATTGACTTTAACACAGCGAACTAAAAAAGAATCTAGTAAAATTCAACGTATAAAGTTATGAGTAAAATAATTGGAATTGACTTAGGTACTACCAACTCGTGCGTTGCCGTAATGGAAGGTAATGAGCCAACGGTGATACCTAATGCCGAAGGTAAGAGAACTACGCCTTCTGTAATTGCCTTTGTGGAAGGCGGCGAAATAAAAGTAGGAGATCCTGCAAAGCGTCAGGCTGTAACCAACCCTGAAAAAACTGTAGCATCTATCAAACGGTTTATGGGGAACAAATATTCTGAGTCTTCTAAAGAAGCTGGAAGAGTTCCTTATAAAGTGATAAAAGGAGATAATGATACTCCACGTGTAGATATAGATGGAAGAAAATATACACCACAGGAACTTTCAGCAATGATCCTTCAGAAAATGAAGAAAACTGCTGAAGACTATCTGGGACAAGATGTAACCGAAGCGGTGATTACTGTGCCGGCTTATTTTAATGATTCTCAGCGTCAGGCTACAAAAGAGGCTGGGGAGATCGCCGGACTTAAAGTTCAGCGAATCATTAATGAGCCAACCGCTGCAGCACTTGCTTATGGATTAGATAAAAAATCACAGGATCAGAAAATTGCTGTTTATGACCTTGGTGGTGGTACTTTTGATATCTCCATCCTTGAGTTAGGTGACGGGGTTTTTGAAGTATTATCTACCAACGGAGATACTCACTTGGGAGGTGACGATTTTGATGAGGTGATCATAGATTATCTTGCTGACACCTTTCAAAAAGCAGAAGATATCGATCTAAGAAAGGATCCTATGGCACTTCAGCGTTTGAAGGAAGCCGCAGAAAAAGCTAAGATCGAGCTTTCATCTTCTTCTCAAACCGAGGTCAATCTCCCTTATGTAACGGCTACTTCGAGTGGACCAAAACACCTTGTAGAAACCCTTACCCGTTCTAAATTCGAGCAACTTGCTGATGAATTGGTGAAGCGTTCTATGAACCCGGTGAAAAAAGCCTTAGATGATGCAGGGCTTTCCAAAAGCGATATTGACGAGGTAATTCTTGTTGGTGGTTCAACTCGTATTCCTAAAATACAACAGGAAGTAGAAGCTTTCTTCGGAAAGAAACCTTCTAAAGGAGTAAACCCTGATGAGGTTGTGGCCATTGGTGCCGCGATCCAGGGTGGAGTGTTAACCGGAGATGTAAAAGATGTATTGCTTTTAGATGTGACCCCACTTTCCCTTGGTATTGAAACAATGGGTGGTGTGAACACTAAACTTATCGAGGCCAATACCACGATCCCTACAAAGAAATCACAGACTTTCTCTACCGCTGCCGATAACCAGCCTTCAGTAGAAATTCACGTGTTACAGGGAGAGCGTCCGATGGCAGCCGATAACAAGACCATTGGTAGATTCCACTTAGACGGAATTCCACCAGCTCCAAGAGGAACACCTCAAATTGAAGTGACTTTTGATATCGATGCCAATGGTATTATTAAAGTAAGTGCAACCGACAAGGCTACCGGAAAATCTCAGGATATTCGAATTGAAGCTTCTTCAGGTCTTACCGAAGAGGAAATCGAAAAGATGAAGCAGGAAGCCGAGGCTAACGCTGAAACCGATAAAAAGGCCAAGGAGAAAGTAGATAAGCTCAATGAGGCTGATGCTATGATCTTCCAGACCGAAAAACAACTTAAGGAATTTGGTGACAAACTTTCGGATGAAAAGAAAAAGCCTATCGAAGAAGCTTTGGAAGAACTGAAGAAAGCCTATGAAACCAAGGAAGTTGAAACTATTCAACCTGCATTGGATAAGATCAATGAAGCCTGGAAAACCGCATCTGAAGAGATGTACAAAGCACAGGCGGAAGCCCAGGGCGGCCAGGCCGGAGGTCCTCAAGGAGGTCCTGGCGCGGGAGCTCAAGGTGGTCAAGCCGGAGGAGGAGACTCCAAAGGAGGAGACGATGTTGAAGATGTAGATTTTGAAGAAGTGAAGTAAGCCAGAGGGCTATTTTCAAAGGACCCAGTCCATTGAAAATAAATCGACCGCTTAATCCGACTAAGGTCGGTTTCACAAATCAAATAATAATAATCCTTGCAGATCATCAGGTCTGCAAGGATTTTTTTATGAAAAGCGTCATCATCGAGATTATCGGTGGGCGCTTTTTAAATTATAATAAAGCATTCCTTAATTGGCGAATCTATAGCTATAAATATCAATTATTTTAAAGCCGCAAGTTGTTACCCTACATAAGGATTCTGTAATAGAGATATCCTAAATTGAACAGCACCAGAAACCAGAAGCACACCAGGCTGAAGATCCTGTAATTTTTACCCGGGCGGTATTTTTTGGGCATTTGTTTTCCAGTAACAAGTCTGTAATTAAACCAGGCTAAAAATGGTGCCGAGAGAAATGAAAGTCCGGCGGCGAAATCTACTAGAAGGGTAAAGGAACCTGAAAGGAAAAATAATATGGAGAGCGAAAAAAGCGGGATAACAAAAATGGCCCAGCTATAGATCTTCCATTTTTGCCTTCTGTCCTCCGGGGTGTTTTTTTCAGGATTTTTTAATTCTGAGATTACCCGTGGAAAGGCATCGGTGACAGTGATTACCGTACTCAGCATAGTGATAAAGGCAGCAAATGAAATCAGGGGTTTACTCCAGGAGCCCAGTGTTTTCCCATAGAGTGCGACAAGCTGACTGGAGAATTCTACGCTATTTCCTGAAAAAGAAGACCCACTGCCAAACATCACTAAGACTCCCAGTAGGAAGAACAATAAACCTATAAATGCAGCAGCCAGATAACCTACATTGAAATCGGCGAAAGCTCCTTTAACCGAAGTTTTCTCTTTGCTTTGAATCGCCTTTTCCCGGGTCCAGATTGAATGCCATACCGAAGCATCGAGCGGGATTGGCATCCAGCCCATAAAGGCAATGATAAAACCAAAGCTGGCGGTTGTCCAGATGGAGGGCCCTGTTGCGTTTTGAACGGTTTTCAAGGTTCCTGCGCCAAAAGCCATAATTACAGCCAGCAAGGTCGCCAGGGTAAGCAAGCTCACGATAAACTTCATACTTTTATCAAGACCGGGA
Source organism: Salegentibacter profundi (assembly GCF_054121475.1). Lineage (NCBI taxonomy): Bacteria > Pseudomonadati > Bacteroidota > Flavobacteriia > Flavobacteriales > Flavobacteriaceae > Salegentibacter > Salegentibacter profundi. The sequence continues at coordinate 70,548 of NZ_JBSYGG010000005.1, read as the reverse complement.
TATTTTCCGATTAAAAGCAGTGCGATACTAGCCCCCAAAATGCTAAGGCTCCAGAGAAACGGAGACCATCCCAGGGAGAACAGTCGCTCAGCCAACCCGGCGGAGACTATGGTAACCGCGGCCTGGATGATGAACATACTACCAAAAGTTATGATAATATAGATCCAGTAGGGGAATTTACCCAGGCGTTTATAGCCCGAAATAAGATGCTGTCCTGTGGCTGCCGCATAACGCGGACCGAATTCCAGGAACGGATATTTGGAAATGCAGGCAAGGATCAAAGCCCAGATTAAAATAAACCCGTAATCGGCTCCCGCTCGGGTGGCCTGTACTAAATGAGAAACCCCAATAGCCGCTCCAGCTAATAAAAATCCAGGGCCGATATTTTTTAAAATAGATTTTTTTGAAGCGGTTTTAAGTTTCATGGTGTATTTGAGCCTTGAGCAGTTCTTTATACCAAAGCAATTTTATAATTAAAATTCCACAATTTAAACAAATTCTGTGAGGATTTTTCTGTTGACCTCATGCCCACCCTGGAAGACCCGAATCTCCAAATTTCTTGGAAATACAGCCTTTAGGTGATTCTCTTCCTTTTTAATAATCTCCTGGTTTAGGAATTCATCCTGTTCTCCATAGATGAAATGGAATTTAGCGTCTTTCAAGAAGGAGAATTCTTTTGCCTTCAATTCCGCAGGCACCCTTCCTGAATGCATAATGAGCTGGTTACAGGCAATTTTTCTTCTGGCTACCCACCTGGTCACAACGGAAACACCCTGGGAATAACCAAAAAGAAGTAGATTCGGAGCATTTTCCAGGTGCTCTGCTTTATAAATTTCATCGAGATAATTCATTAGGTTTTCGATTTCTAATTCAGTGTTTTCCCGGGTTAACCAGGAAGCCCCCACGTGGGTATACTTTCCGTTGAGATAATATTTAGAGGGTGCCTGAGGCGCGATGAAATAATTCTCCTCTGAATTCAGGTGTCGGAAGTATTTCAGGAAATACCTGCTTAAGTAACCAATTCCGTGGCAAACCACCCACACGTTTCTGGTCTTTGGAGTAAAGGTATTCAACACCTCATAGGTGTTAATGCTTTGGTAGGAAACCTGTTTCTCACTGCTCATTTTTACGTATTTTTACAAAGTAACCAATCTTATTGTGATGACCCAAGAAGAAATTTTAGCGCTTTCCAGAAAAGTATGTAAAAACACCTTGATGGAAACCCTTGATATTGAATTTACTGAAGTTGGAGATAATTATCTTGTGGCGAAAATGCCGGTAACCTCAAAGGTGCATCAGCCCGATGGTGTGCTGCATGGGGGTGCCAGTGTCGCTTTGGCCGAAAGTGTAGGGAGTATGGCCAGTTACGTATTTTTGAATACAGAAGATTACTTCGTTCGAGGCATAGAGATTTCGGCTAACCATTTAAAGAGTATCTCTGAGGGTTTCGTGTATGCCAAAGCAAGCGTTCTTCATAAGGGCCGTACCACGCAACTCTGGGAAATAAGGATAACCGATCAACAGGATAACCTGATTTCTCTTGTAAAACTCACCACGATCGCTTTACCAAAAAATAAGTAAATGATGAATGCAGAAGATTTTTTTAGTAGGCTTAAAGAACAATTACAACAGGGAAAGCCATTTGTTGCCTGGCATGATCCGGGATCGGGCAGGGAGATGACCACCGCCCTGTTGCAGGAAGATACCTCGGAAAACCTAGTCAGTGATTTCACAGAAAGTGGATTTATTTTCGCGCCCTTTGAAAGAGGCTTGCCCATTTATATCATTGAGCAAGACAAGGCGGAATTCCTCCAAACGGAATATTCTGGTTTCATAGACCATGAAAAGGCCCTGGAAAAGGAGGGGACTGAATTCCCTCCGGAACAATTTGTTCAAAAGGAAAAGACCATTCATGAAAATTTAGTACAAAGAGGCATAGACGCCATAAAGGAGGGGGTCTTTGAGAAGGTTGTACTTTCCAGAAAGGAGGAGGTAGAAACGCAACTGGGTCCCCTCGAGATTTTTAAGGACTTGCTTAAAAAATATAAAGATGCCTTTGTTTACCTCTGGTTTCATCCTAAAACCGATACCTGGCTGGGTGCTACTCCGGAAACCTTATTAAAAGTGCAAAGGAATAAGTTTCAAACGATGGCCCTTGCCGGGACTCAATCCTTTAAAGGGGTTACCGATGTAAGTTGGGGAAAGAAGGAAATTAAGGAACAGCAGATCGTGGCCGATTATATCCTGGAAAACGTCAAAGCGGTAACTACCGGAAAAACAGACCGCTCTGAGGCCTATACAAAGAGAGCCGGAAATCTCCTGCACCTGCGCACTGATATCCAGGGTGAAATTCAACCAGGCACTTCCAATTTAAAGGCGCTGATAGCGGCCTTACATCCCACTCCTGCCGTTTGTGGGATGCCTCGTGAACAGGCAAGGGAATTTATATTGAATAACGAAAACTACGATCGCGAGTTCTACACTGGGTTTCTGGGTGAACTGAATTTTAAAAAGGAGATTAAACGAAGCTCCAACCGACGCAATCAGGAAAACCAGGCTTATGCAAGTATAAGCCCTATGACCTCCTTGTTTGTGAATTTACGCTGTATGAAGATGGAGGATGACGAAGCTGAGATCTTTGTAGGTGGTGGAATTACCAAAGATTCCGATCCGGTAAGGGAGTTCGAAGAAACCCAAAATAAAGCCCAGACCATCAAGGCGGTTTTAGTTAAATAATTCCGCCGGAAAATTGTAATTTTGGAAGACAAACTAAAGGTCTTCAACAAAAATTACACAATCCAAGTAGCCTGCCCTGGTTAAATCCAGGGTGACACTTTTCAAAATATATATTTGTGAAATACTCCAAAATTCCTGTTGCCCGCTCGGTTGTAGCGCTTTGTGTGGCTAAAGATATTCATCATGTAGTAATCTCCCCGGGTTCGCGAAATGCTCCCCTTACCCTGGGATTCACTCATCATCCTGAAATTAAGCCCTACAGTATAGTAGATGAGCGATCGGCAGCATTTTTTGCCCTGGGAATGGCGCAACAACTCCAACAACCTGTGGCCTTGGTTTGCAGTTCCGGATCAGCATTACTGAATTATTATCCGGCCATCGCAGAGGCATTTTACAGTGATATTCCGCTGGTGATCATTTCCGCAGACCGACCGGTCGAACGTATTGATATAGGGGATGGGCAAACCATACGGCAGAAAAATGTTTTTGAAAATCATATTCTTTATTCAGCGAATTTACACTCAGAATTGGTGTTAGACCAGAGCTCCAACGATCCTAAACTTCAGCAGAAACAATTTGAAGCGCAGAAACACAACGAAAGAGAGATAAACCTGGCCCTGAATAAGGCGATTGAAGGGAAAGGTCCCGTCCATATCAATGTACCGTTTTATGAGCCCTTATATGATCTTGTGGAAAATGTGAAGGTGAATCCCCTCCAAATTCTTCCTGAGCGGAAAGAACGCACTTATTCTGAGAAACAATTAGCCGCATATGCTGATATCTGGAATAAGGCAAAGCGAAAGATGGTGATTGTGGGGGTGGCCCAACCCAATGCAGTGGAACAGCGATTTCTGGAAGAACTAGCTAAAGATGACTCGGTCATCTTTTTTACTGAAACCACTTCAAATTTGCATCACCCCGATTTTATAACCAGAATTGATACCGTCATTGGACCAATTGAAAGAGAAGAAGATCCGGATCAGCTCTTCCGGAGACTCCAGCCTGAGATCCTGCTTACTTTTGGGGGAATGATCGTATCGAAAAAAATCAAGGCCCTTCTAAGAAAATATCAGCCCCAACAACATTGGCATATTGATGATAAAAAAGCTTACAATACCTTTTTCTGTCTGAATAAACATTTCGAAACCGATGTGAATTCTTTTTTAGGCCATTTTCTTCCTTTGGTAAAGCACCAGAAAAGCGATTATGGAAATTTCTGGAAAAATATTTGGAAGAAACGCCAGGAAAGGCACGAGCAGTACATGGATGAGATACCCTATTCCGATCTAATGGCAATGCAAATGGTAGCACCGGAAGTACCTGAAAATTACATGCTACAGCTGGGGAATAGTTCCATTATCCGTTATGCCCAGTTATTCCAGTGGAAAGAAAGTTTACCAATATTTTGTAACCGTGGTACCAGCGGAATTGATGGCAGTGTTTCCACAGCGGCCGGGGCCGCCTGTGTCTCTGAAGACCCCACACTTTTGATCGTAGGGGATTTAAGCTTTTTCTATGACAGTAATGCGCTTTGGAATAATTATTTGCCAGGTAATTTCAGGATAATTGTGTTGAATAACCAGGGTGGAGGTATATTCAGAATTCTTCCGGGAAATAAGAATACCGAAAATTTCGATACCTATTTCGAAACGGTACATCAGCTCAAGGCCAGATCGGTTTGTGAACATTATGGATTGGAGTATGCTTTTGCCGAAGATTCCCAGGATATCAAAAAGGAAATGCAAAACTTTTTTGAGCCTTCGGAAAGACCTAAGCTTTTGGAAATTTTCACTCCCCGAAAGCTCAATGATGAGGTCTTGCTCGAATACTTCAATTTTATGAAATCTTAAGATTTGATTTTCGGCATAGCGTCCTGTTTTTGCTAATTTTAGGGGTATTAACCAAAAAATATTAAGTATGGCAACTAAAACAGAAGAAAAAGTCGGGAAGTATATTCAGGATGTAAAGGAAAAAGTTGGAGAAGAGCCTGATGTGGATCTCCTTAGAAAAGTAACCGAAGAATTAGGTCCAAGTATCTTCAGAAGTGATGCGGAAACCGTTTCAAGTTCCTCGGAATCTGAAATGGATACCGTAAAAAGGAATTTTTTAATCAAGAAACTAGGACTTAAAGACGATGAAAAGCTTGATGTAGGTCTTAATGCAGTAATGGAAAAATATGGAAAATCGAACCGTAATAAGTATCGTGCGGTGGTCTATTACCTGCTTACCAGGTATTTCAAGAAAGAAAACGTGTATAAATAAGAAGAGAATTAATAATTTGAGAATCCGCTTTTTGGTCACAATTGGCGGATTTTCTGTTTTTTAGGGAAAGCCGATAATTAAAAAGTATCTTTGCATTTTAAATTTTTAGTATGCTGACAATTGGTCAATATCACAGCCTTACGATAGACCGGGAAACCGAGCCGGGACTTTTTCTTACCAGTGAAGAAGGTGATGAGGTTTTACTACCGAATAAATACATTCCTCAAACCTGGGAAATAGGTGGAACCCTTGAGGTATTCGTTTACCTGGACCACCAGGAGCGCCCTGTGGCCACTACTTTAAATCCCCTGGTGAAACTTGACGAATTTGCCTTTTTAAAATGCGTGGAAGTAAATGAATTTGGAGCCTTCCTGGACTGGGGATTGGAGAAACATTTGTTCGTGCCTTTCAAGGAACAGGCCTATCCGATGAAAAAGGGCGGGCGATATTTGATCTTTTGTTATTTGGATGAAGAAACCGATCGTCTTGTGGCTTCAAGCAAAGTTCATGCTTTTCTTGATAATTCCGAATTAACGGTGGAACCTTTTGAGGAAGTGGATCTAATTATTAGCAACAAATCCGATCTGGGATATAACGTAATCATCAATGAAATTCATCTGGGGCTCATCTATAATGATGAGATTTTCCAGCCGCTCAATGTGGGGGATCAAATGAAAGGCTTTATAAAGAAAACCAGGCCGGACGGAAAGATCGATGTGATGCTTCAACGACCAGGATACAGAAGTATTGAACCCAATGCGCAACGCATCCTCGATGAACTTGCTGCAAATAATGGCCATTTAAAGCTCACGGATAAAGCCGATCCTGCCATGATACAAAATATTCTGGGAATGAGTAAAAAAAGCTATAAACGCGCTGCAGGGAACCTTTATAAGCAACGAAAAATAGACATCACTCAGGATGGTATCTATTTAAGGGATTCTTAGTAATACCTCCCGTAAGGGGAATACAGTGGCCTGCGTCCATACATGCTTCTCAAACCTGAATTATGAAGTGCGTTTTGATAAATGCGTTGGTTGCGATAATAGGGGTTTGAATTAAGTGCATCGTTTTCTACTTCAGCCCGCCTGTACAACCCGGTTTGATTGGTAAATTCAAAATCCTTTCTTTCTTTTTTAGGCAGAGGAGAACCAATATCAACCGTGCGTTGCTGGTAGTTATTTTTTTCATCGATCAGTGCGACGATGTCAACGGCGTTCCTTTTATTTTTATCTACATTGAGGAATTTTCCGCTGGGTAAATTAAAATTGGATTTTTCAAACCCGAAATCAAAATCTCCCAAACCTCGATTGAGATCCTTTCGGCTTAGATCAAAATCGGCGGCATTCCAGGTTTCAAATTCCTGAGCAACAAGCCCTGAGGTGATACAAAAGAAGAAAAAAAGAAATAGTAATCGGAACTTCATCTTGGATTTTTTGATATGACTTCAAAAATAATGCAAATCTAGCGACTTTCCTTTAAATTATTAATTTCACCGGAAGCATCAAAAAATCTTATTTTTACATTAAAATAGAAATTATGAGCAAGATAGACTGGAAAACAGTGAAAACCTATGAGGATATCACCTATAAGAAAGCAAATGGCGTAGCCCGTATAGCATTTAATCGTCCGGAGGTTAGAAATGCCTTCAGACCAAAGACCACCAGTGAATTACTGGATGCCTTTCATGATGCACATGAAGACACCGCAATAGGGGTGGTGTTGCTCTCTGCTGAAGGACCATCCCCGAAAGACGGGAAATGGGCATTCTGTAGTGGAGGTGATCAGAAAGCGCGCGGACACCAGGGATATGTCGGAGAAGACGGATACCATCGCCTGAATATCCTGGAGGTTCAACGCTTAATTCGATTTATGCCTAAGGCGGTAATTTGTGTGGTTCCCGGCTGGGCAGTAGGGGGTGGACATAGCCTCCATGTAGTTTGTGATCTTACCCTTGCCAGTAAGGAACATGCTATTTTCAAGCAAACCGATGCCGATGTAACGAGTTTTGATGCCGGGTATGGTTCAGCCTACCTCGCCAAGATGGTAGGACAGAAAAAGGCCCGGGAGATCTTTTTCCTTGGGAGGAATTATTCAGCCCAACAAGCCTATGAGATGGGGATGGTAAACGCGGTAATTCCCCATAATGAACTTGAGGATACGGCTTACCAATGGGCTCAGGAAATTATGGCCAAATCACCAACTTCCATAAAAATGTTGAAATTCGCCATGAACATGACCGATGATGGAATGGTAGGCCAGCAGGTGTTTGCCGGAGAAGTGACCCGCCTGGCTTATATGACCGATGAAGCCAAAGAAGGTCGAGACGCTTTTCTGGAAAAAAGAAAACCTAATTTCGATAAAAAATGGATCCCATAACCAAAGATTTTAGCAACCAGCAAATAGACCTGGCTTCCTTACCCAAATATGAAACAGTAGCTTTGTCTTCGGTTTCCTCGAAGTACCTTGTGAAAATGAATATTCAGACAGGTATTTTGATGCTCATCCTTTTTATCGCACTAGGATTATTCTGGTTTTTTCAACCGGGCACGTTCCGGCCAGGTCTTATCTTTATCCTTATATTAATTGTTTTTCTCTTGAGGTTTTGGAACAATTATAAATTGCTTCAAAGCCTGGGTTATGCCCTAAGGGAAAAGGATATCATTTATAAACGAGGATTTTTATTCAGTAAAACAACTGTAATCCCCTTTAACAGGGTGCAACACGCTTCTATCTCCAGGGGTATTTGGGATAAGGTTTTAAATATTTCCAGTCTTAATATTTTTACCGCAGGTGGAAGCGGGAGCGATATTGTCATTCCCGGTTTAGCCCCGGAAATGGCACTCCGTTTAAAAGAAGCTATTGCGGTAAAGATTTCCAGTGATGAATTCTAATCCCTATAGTACCACTCAGCACCAATCCGCAGTAGGAATTCTTCTCATTTACCTTTCCAGTATCTATAAATTGTTTAGAATGTTTTGGGCCCTGGGGGCCTATCTATTAATTAGTAACCCGAGTAAAAGCACGCTTATTTATGCGGGATTGGGTGTGCTGGTAATAGGGGTTTTAACCATGGTCTATAGTTACCTGTATTACCGGAGGTTTATTTTCTATATAGATTATAAGCGGGAGGAATTTATTTTGGAAAAAGGGGTTTTCGCCTCGGAGAATGCCGCGATTCCCTTTGACAAAATTCAGCAGGTTTATTTTAAACGCTCGGTGCTACAGCGGCTAATAGGGGTGTATAGCCTGGTCATAGATACCGCTGGAAGCAATAAAAAAGAAGTGGAAATAAAGGCTATCTCCAGGGAGGATGCCAACAGGCTTTCAGAAATCCTTCTAAAGGCGAAATCTGAAAAATCCCAGGCAGAGCAACTGAGTGAAGAACCTGTTTCAGAAAGGGAAAACCAGGAAGTCTGGACCCATAAAGTTGGAATACCTACCTTATTGAAAATTGGAATCAGCACCAATTATCTACGAGGCTTGTCTTTGATCTTCGCTTTTGTAATGACTATTTACAATAGGATAAATACCTATTTCAAAGACCGGATGGAGGATATGGAGGTCTATGTCTCTCAGTTTTCAGGGGTAATGCAATCCATAGGGTTTTTAGCCATCCTTTTTGTACTGCTGCTGGTCCTGAGTATCAGCATTACGATTATTGAAGTGTTCATTAAGTATTACGGGTTAAAAATTCAGCAGAATAAGGATAAAATTGAGGTTGAAATGGGACTGCGCACCAATACTAAGGTTTCGCTACAGCCCAGGAGGCTTCAGTTGATGCGCGTAAAAACAAATCCGGTGCAGCAGCGATTAAATCTCTATGAGGCCCAGATTTCTTTATCCAGCAGCGAGAATGAACTTCAGAAAAATAAAATAAAGATCCCAGGATTGAGAAAAGATATCGTTGCGAAAATAAAATATTTCCTGTATCCTGAATCTTCTAAATCCAGCTTTCAAACGAGCTTTTGCCCGCATAAATTATTGTTATTTCGGAAAATCTCACTGCTGCTATTGCCACTTGGGGTATTTCTGGCTTTTTGGTATTTTTCGAGTTTTATACCCTTAGCATCCTGGGCGGTGATGACCCTGTCAGGCTTATATATTTTGGCGGGGGTAGGTATACTATTTCTGGCATTCAAGGCTCGAAAACTTATCTTTACCGAGGAATTCCTTGCAAAGAAAACGGGTTTCTGGAATAAGACTGAAGAAACCCTGGAACTATACAAAATCCAATCGATCAGTGTAAAACAACCGATCTGGTATCGTCGCAGAAATCTGGTAAATGTCGTATTTCATACTGCCGGGGGAGATCTTAGCTTTAATGCCGTGACTAAGGCCATTGTGCCGTATGTCAATTACGTTTTGTATAAAGCAGAAGCTAGTCCTAAAAACTGGATGTAAGAAATTCAGGTACCGATTAAAAAAGCCACGGATTTAAAAAAACCGTGGCTTTTCACCTTTAACTAATTAATTTTTATTTATCGGAGTTTGGGGTATTTTTCCGGATTTACTTCGTGGAAAACGCCATATATCTTTTCGAAAATATCATCTGCAGAAGGTTTTGAAAAATAGTCTCCGTCAGTCCCGTAGGCTGGACGGTGTTCTTTTGCCGTTAAGGTATCGGGTTTGCTATCCAGGAACCTGTAGGCATTTTGCTCATTAAGCACTTTATCAAGGATAAATGCTGAAGCTCCGCCCGGAACATCTTCATCGATAACAAGAAGACGATTGGTCTTTTCGACGCTTTTAACAATTTCATGGTCCAGATCAAATGGGAGTAAGCTTTGTACATCGATCACTTCAGCGCTAATACCAAAATCTTCCAGTTCATAGGCAGTCTGCGCTACGATCCTTAAAGTGGAGCCATAGGAAACCAGGGTAATATCCTTTCCTTCCTTTATGGTTTCCACTTTCCCGATAGGCGTGCGAATTTCGCCTAAATTCTGCGGCATCTTTTCTTTTATTCTATACCCGTTCAGGCATTCTACTAAAAGCGCCGGAGTATCCTGTTCGAGCAGGGTATTATAAAAACCAGCAGCTTTTGTCATATTCCTTGGAACCAGGACATAAATTCCCCGGACCAGGTTTAAAATCCCTCCCATCTGGGAGCCACTATGCCAGATACCTTCTAGCCTGTGGCCACGGGTTCTGATAATAAGGGGTGCTTTTTGTTTTCCTTTAGTACGGTATTGCAAGGTTGAAAGATCGTCACTTATGATTTGCAGGGCATACATGATATAGTCCAAATATTGGATCTCTGCAATAGGTCGCAGCCCTCGCATGGCCATTCCGATACCCTGACCTAAAATCGTTGCTTCCCGAATGCCAACATCGGCAACCCGTAGTTTACCGTATTTTTTCTGCAGGCCTTCAAGCCCCTGGTTCACATCACCAATTTCCCCGGAATCTTCACCGAAAATCAAGGTTTCCGGTTTACTTCCGAAGATCTGGTCAAAATTATCGCGAAGGATAATCCGCCCGTCTACTTCAGAACTATCGGGCCCGTATTGAGGCTTCACTTCTTCAATAGGCGAAGAATTTTCGATATATAAGTGACTGCTATAGTCATCTTTTGCCTGCTTTTCATAGGTTTCAATCCAATCCAGAAGCTTCTGTCTTAAAGCGGGCGCTTCCCGAACCAGGTGGCGTAGGCTTTTTCTGGCTGTGGAAACCACATCCTTTTTAAGCGGATCTTTAATGGCTTTAAGGCCCTTGGCCAGGCTAACCAGTTCGTTGTTTTTTTCAGAAGATTTTGAAATATCTGCCAGAAGTTTAACCAGTTCTCTTTGCTTTTCTTTCATCGGGCTGGAATAGTTCAGCCAGGCTGTCCTTTTTCCTTCCCGAACCTCTTTTTTAACCTCTTTTTCCAGCTGCTCCAGATCTTGGTCGGTAGCGAAATCATTACTGATGATCCATTCTCTGAATTTCACATTACAGTCAAACTCACGTTCCCAGTTTAGCCTTTGTTCACTTTTATATCGTTCATGAGATCCGGAAGTGGAGTGACCCTGAGGTTGGGTTAGTTCCTTCACGTGAATCAGCACCGGGGAGTGTTCTTCCCTGGCAATAGTCGCCGCTTTCTCATAGGCTTCAACCAAATCCACATAATCCCAGCCATTGACAGTTATGATCTCGTAAGCCTTCTTTTCTTCATCGCGTTGAAAACCCTGAAGGATTTCTGAAATACTTTCCTTGGTCGTTTGATGGCGGGCATGGACTGAAATTCCGTATTCATCATCCCATACACTTAATACCATAGGGACTTGAAGGACCCCGGCCGCATTGAAGGTTTCCCAGAAATGTCCTTCACTGGTACTGGCATTCCCGATTGTTCCCCAAGCTACTTCATTCCCGTTATTTGAAAATTTTTCCGCATCTATTCCCTCCACATTGCGATAGATCTTTGAGGCCTGGGCAAGGCCTAAAAGCCGTGGCATCTGCCCGGCCGTAGGAGATATATCAGCGCTGGAATTCTTTTGCTGCACCAGATTTTTCCAGCTTCCGTCTTCGTTTAAACTATGGGTGGAAAAATGACCGCCCATTTGTCTTCCTGCAGACATGGGTTCATTTTTAATGTCATTATCGGCGTAAAGTCCTGCGAAGAACTGTTCTATGCTTAGTGCATTAATGGCCATCATAAAAGTTTGATCACGATAATAGCCAGACCTGAAATCACCATTTTTAAAGGCCTTAGCCATAGCGAGTTGCGGGACTTCCTTTCCATCTCCGAAGATTCCGAATTTAGCTTTCCCGGTGAGCACTTCCCGTCTTCCCAGTAAACTGCATTCGCGACTGGTGACCGCTATTCGGTAATCTTCCAGCACTTGTGCTTTGAAATCTTCAAATGAAATTGAATCTTTAGTCTGTGTTTCGCTTTGCATGAACGTTCATTTTATTGAATAACAAATGTAGCGAAAACTATAATTATATACAATTCATTAAAAACTCAATATTTTACGAAATAATCAATTTTTAAGACTCAAATTGCTATTTATGAAATATAATGAATGTGTTTAACTGTTTGAGTGCATTTCGCATAATTGGATCGCGTATCGCTATAAATATGCCAATGCTTTAAATATTTGTTAATACCAGCGTCGGGTAAATAGTTTGATCAGTGTATTTATATCCAGGGAAACAATGAAGCGTATTTTCTGATCATAATTTTCTTTGCCGAATTCCCAGCCTAAACTCGAATACACCGGGAAAAAGACTTCGAAATAATCTTCTACCAGGCTAACGCGTATGCCTGAATCGTAAAGAAATTTTGCACTTTCAAATTGATTCTTGACCAAACCGGCATCCGCATAGACAAAAATGAATTTCCATAAATTGGTACTGGCATTGGCCGTGGTAAGCCACTGGTTAGCATATTCGGGTTGCAACTGCGATTTGAAGCCACCTTCGGCTACAATGATTTGCTGGCTGAAGAGCCCGCTTCCCTGGCTTCTTCCATAATAATTATAATCGAATAAGTAATCTGTCGGACGATCAAGGGCAAAGCTGAAATAATCGGTTTTCTGACTATCGTTATAAATAAATGCTCCTGCAAAGAACCTTAGATTGATCTGCTGGTTGTTTTTAAATAGCTTACGGTATTCCAGGCTCATCGAGACCTTGCTGAATTTTTCAGCAAGTTGATAATCAAAGGATGCCCCGTGAAAATCCACCAAATGCGGTTTACTATATTGATAATTAATATTAAACACATTATAATCCGGTCTGTCAAGTGGGACAGCAGGGTTTTTATCCCTCCTTACGTTCACATTCCTGATAAGCAGGCGTTGCCTTTCATTATTCCTTAAGTATTTGTTTCGAAAGTAAAAGCCAAGAAAAGGAGTGTATTTCTCATAGAAAAGACCATAGTTGTAAGAGAAGCGCGAACCACTCAGGCCATAGCGAATACTATGCAATTCTTTATTTTCAAATTGCTTGTTATAAAGTAAGGAGGCTGAACCTACAATGGTCTTGCTGTTAAACCCGTATTTTGGAGAAATACTGAATTGAAAATTTTTATTCAGAAAGGTTTTGTTATACATCTTGGGACCGATGGAGATCCCGTCATAAAGGTTGTAATCAAATTCCGGCATGAAAAAAACCTGGGTATACCTGGGGTCTTCAATATCCTGCAGGAGTCGGAATTGAAGCGGTTTATCCAGGAGTGTAGTAACCCGCCGATAATTATCCCTTTGGTTGATCTCCGGGATTATTCCCTCATAATTTAAGGCAAGCCTTTCAATGTTCTCCCGTGGAATACTCACCGTCTTCTCTTTGGTGAAATCATCCACCCAGGTTTTATAGACTATCCTGCCATCCTTTAAACCATAGAGTGAAACCGGGAAGTTGTTTCTGCGTTTATTGCGTATTGTCACCGCTAAGGAATCCTTGGTTTTGACAAGATCACTAATCCTGAAATCAATTTTTTCATTTTCAGCGACATATTCCTCAAAAAACCAGGAAATATCTTTGTCAGCAGCCTCTTCCAGATAATTTTTAAAATCCTTTTCTGAAACCGGTTTCATACTTTTTTCCTGATAAAACCTTTGGAGGGATTGTTTAATGCTTTGACTATCCAGATAATCTTCCAGATATTTCATCCCCACCCCGGCCTTATACGGGTTGGCAATATTTATGTTAAACTTTATCAGGGAATCCTGTGAGGTTGCCAGGGGCTGATCCAAATTGAGCCTGGCCGTATTCATATAGAGAAACTGGTACTGATCATTGAATTCCAGGTCTGCCGCATGAAACCACCGAATGCCTATGATATCACTTAAATTGCCGATTAATTTCATCCTGGGATAATAAGTGTCGACATAATCCATCATCAGGGAAACCAGCATAGCATCCCTAACCCATTGTTCATCCCTGGGGTTGACTTGGATGGAATTCTTTAACAGGTTCTTGGTTATGGTCTTAAACTGTTTAATATCATACTGGAAACCATCTGGGAAAGGTCTTATAAAACTCGGAAGCTGGTTGAGCCCATAGATCGGGCTGTTTAAATAATCCTCCTGGGTAACGAAAATGGTACTATGAGGATAAGTCCCCAGACGCTGATAGATGAATTTTATTATTCTGTCCAGGATGACCCCTTTTACTACAGCCGGTAGCCCGTCGTCTTCAATATCAGTTAGAATTTCGTGGGACTGGGCGTATTCAGAATCAAAGAGGTAGCTTTTGGTAAGGTAGAGTTTGGACTCTGTTCTTTGTAATCCTACCAGCTCAACGGTTTTCAAACCCTTAGAAGTATGGGAACTGCTTTTGGCCAGTGCACTGGCAATATAAAGATTCTGCGGAATGCTCAGGGTAATGCTCAGATCCGCAGGACTTGTGAATTGATTATCCAGGTTGCGGTGACTGAAAATTTGCCAACCCTCCCTATATACCGCAAGGTTGATGTACCAGTAGCGTAATTTATAATTCCCTACATTGTCAACCCCATATCGGGTAAATTTATCAGAGGGGATTTTGAGTTTATAATCAAGATGTATTTCGAATTCTTCTCCCGGCGCTAAAGCCTCTGGGAGTTCAACTCTAATGATATCCGGATGTAATTCGGGCCTGCTCCAGGCGAGGGAATCCCCGGATTTTTGAGAGAGGGAATTAATGGAAGTGCCTCCTCTTTCGATTTCCTTAGAAAAATGAAAGCGCCTTGAAAATTCTTCCGCAAATCTCTGGGCCAGGGGAGTGGATTTACTGCTATAAGCATTGGCCCAGTCATTTAAATAAATTTCCCTTAAAGTATCCTTGCTTTGGTTAATGTAGGTAATCTCCTGCTCGATATTAAAAGTCCTCAGAGAGTCGTTTAACTGCGCGTTGATAGTGATGGCGTTTTGAGAAAAACCCAGACCTATTCCAGTAATGAGCAGCACATAAGAAAAAAAATACTTCAAGGGGAACAAGGCTATTTAGCGTGTAACAGAATTTTGCTAAATATAATCAAAGTTTATTATCCCAAGTCTGATTATGATCAGAAGTTAGGACTTAAGTTATACTCATCGTAGAACTGGTTCAGGATTTCTATGACTTCATCTTCGGTATCCACCACCTGGACCAGATCCATGTCTGGTTCACTGATATTTTGAAAGCTATCCAAAAGGGTTTTGCGTACCCAATCAACCAGCCCTCCCCAGAATTCAGTACCTACCAGAATTATTGGAAATTTATCGATTTTATGGGTCTGGATAAGAGTTATCGCTTCAAAAAGCTCATCGAGGGTTCCAAAACCGCCGGGCATAACCACAAAGCCCTGTGAGTATTTAACGAACATGACCTTTCTGACAAAGAAGTAATCAAAGTCAAGACTTTTGTCATTATCGATATAAGGATTATCGTGTTGCTCAAAGGGAAGATCGATATTAAGGCCAACGGAAGTACCACCTCCCAGGTGGGCTCCTTTGTTTCCGGCCTCCATAATTCCTGGGCCCCCACCGGTAATGACGCCATATCCGTTTTCCACGATTTTTTTTGAAATCTTCTCTGCAAGTTTGTAATATTTCTGGTCTGGCTTTGTTCGTGCAGAGCCAAAAATAGATACACAGGGACCAATTTGGCTGAGTTTTTCATAACCGTTAACAAATTCTCCCATTATTTTAAAAATAGCCCAGGAGTCGTTTGTTTTAATTTCGTTCCAGGCTTTATTCTTCAAGCTTGTTCTCATATCCGATTTTAGATTCTTTAATTTAATTCTTTTTTAAGGTAAGGAGCGGTATAACCTTTACCTGAGCTGGCCACCTCTTCCGGGCTTCCTTTAGCGATAAGCTTTCCTCCGTTTTTTCCTCCTTCCGGTCCGATATCTATAATATAATCAGCCATTTTAATTACATCCATATTGTGTTCAATAATTAAAACGGTATTTCCTTTATTGGTTAATTTATTCAATACCTCCATAAGCACCCTGATATCTTCAAAATGCAAGCCTGTTGTCGGCTCGTCTAAAATATAAAAAGTATTTCCGGTATCTCTTTTAGAAAGTTCAGTAGCTAGTTTTATCCGCTGGGCTTCTCCTCCGGAAAGCGTCGTACTTTGCTGTCCAAGGGTGATATACCCGAGGCCCACATCCTGGATGGTCTTTAGTTTGCGGTAAATTTTCGGAATAGCCTCGAAAAAATGGGTGGCATCATTGATGGTCATCTCCAGAACATCGGAGATCGATTTGCCCTTATAGCGAATCTCGAGGGTCTCGCGATTAAACCGTTTTCCCTGGCAGGTTTCACATTCCACGTACACATCCGGCAGGAAATTCATTTCTATGACTCGTAGACCACCTCCTTTACAGGTTTCACATCTTCCGCCTTTTACGTTGAAACTAAAACGTCCGGGCTTATATCCCCTGATAAGTGATTCAGGGGTTTTAGCAAAAAGACTTCGGATTTCAGAAAACACCCCGGTATATGTGGCAGGATTTGAACGCGGAGTTCTTCCTATGGGCGTTTGATTGATATCGATCACCTTGTCGATATTATCCAGTCCTTTTACTGAAGTATAAGGCATGGGAACTTTAACCCCATTGAAATAATGAGCATTCATAATGGGGTAGAGCGTTTCATTGATCAGGGTGGATTTACCGCTTCCGGATACTCCGGTTACAGCGACCATTTTTCCCAGGGGAATTTTCACTGATACCTTTTTGAGGTTATTGCCAGTGGCCCCTTTTAATTCCACGAACTTTCCATTGCCTTTTCTTCGTTTTGCGGGCACCTTGATTTCTTTAGTTCCATTAAGGTAATCGGCAGTAAGGGTGTGATGTTCTTTTAGCTCAGAGGGGGTCCCCTCACTAATTATTTCACCCCCGTGTTTTCCGGCTTCTGGTCCAATATCGATCACATGATCTGCCCGTTCAATCATATCCTTATCGTGTTCCACTACGATCACTGAATTCCCAAGGTCTCGTAAAGAAACCAGGGAATTGATGAGCTTGTCATTATCGCGCTGATGTAAGCCGATGCTGGGTTCATCTAAAATATAGAGGACCCCAACGAGCTGAGATCCTATTTGGGTGGCTAACCTGATCCGCTGGGCTTCTCCACCTGAAAGCGTTTTGGAACCCCTGTTAAGGGCCAGGTAGGTAAGTCCCACATCTACCAGAAACTGGATCCTGGTTCGTATTTCCTTAATGACCTCCGAGGCGATTTGATGCTGTTTACTGCTGAGGTGCTTCTCCAGTCCTTTGAACCATTTGGCCAGATCACTGATATCCATCTGGGCCAGTTCGGCGATATTTTTATCGTGAATTCTGAAATAAAGAGACTCTTTCTTTAAACGGGTTCCCTGGCACTTAGGACATTCTATCTTATCCATATATTCCTTGGCCCAACGCCGAAGTGAGGTGGAATCATTATTGTAATAGGTATTTTCAATAAATGTAGCTACCCCCTCAAAATCTATCTTGAAATCGCGGGTGATGCCCAGGGTTTTGGATTCTTTGGAGAATTTTTCCTTACCCCCAAAAAGGATGAGCTCCATAGCCGCTTTGGGAATTTTACCAATAGGCTCTGAAAGCTTAAAATCATACTTTTCTGCAATTAATTCCAGTTGTGAAAATATCCAGTTCTTCTTTTGGGGACCGTGGGGAGCAAGACCACCGTTCTGAATACTTTTTTTAGGATCCGGAATGATCTTATCGATATTAACCTTGAATAAGGTACCTATTCCATTACAGGATTCACAGGCGCCTTTGGGTGAATTAAATGAAAAGGTGTTGGGTTCAGGATTAGGGTAGGAAATTCCTGTTGTTGGACACATCAGGGTTCGGCTAAAGAATCGAAGTGCTCCGGTTTCCTGCTCCATGATCATCAGCACATCGTCTCCGTGATACATAGCCGTTTTTATGCTCTCATCCAGGCGCTTATCCGACTCGGTCTTATCATCTATCTTCAGGCGATCGACCACTATTTCTATATCGTGAGTGACATAGCGATCCAGCTTCATCCCTTTAACAATATCCCTTACCTCCCCGTCAGTTCGAACTTTTATGAAGCCCTGCTTGGCGATCTGTTCAAAAAGCTCGCGGTAATGCCCCTTTCTTGATCTGATAACCGGGGCCAGAACAGTGACTTTTTTCCCCTTAAATTCCTCCAGGATCAGGTCTTTAATCTGGTTATCGGTATAGCTTACCATCTTCTCCCCGGTATTGTAACTATAGGCTTCTCCTGCCCGGGCATATAATAGTCGCAGGAAGTCATAAATTTCGGTTATGGTACCTACCGTACTTCGTGGATTCTTACTGGTTGTTTTTTGTTCAATAGCTATAACCGGGGACAGGCCTTCAATTTTATCTACATCGGGACGCTCCAAACCACCAAGAAATTGCCTGGCATAAGCCGAAAATGTTTCGATATATCGGCGCTGTCCTTCTGCATAAATGGTGTCAAAGGCCAGGGAGGATTTTCCAGAGCCAGAAAGACCGGTAATGACCACAAGTTTTTCCCGGGGAATTCTTACATCAATATTCTTTAGATTGTGGACCCGGGCTCCTAAAACTTCTATATATTCTTCGAATTTCGCCATATTTTTTAACAAGGGGGCAAAGGTACTTAAAGTGTTGCTAACTAAAAAGAAAGCTTATTCTGCAGGCTGTTAATTTAGCGGTAATATTTTTCTTCTTTTTCACCAACTTTTAGCATTTAGTAGAAAATGCTAATTCTAAACAGCTTGTTAAACAAAACTTTATGCTTACCAAAAATTTCAAGTTTATCTGTAAAAATATGTTTTAGAACAAGATTATATGCCGCTGATTGTCAGTATAATATTACAGTAAAAAATTCTAAAGAATGGGTAATTTCACCTATATTTGAGATAGTATTTCTTACCCCAAATCTTTAATTATTCCCCCCGAAAGCTGGACTCAGGTCTTTCCTGAAGTCATACACTACTGCCCCAAACAGAGAGTAATGCTTATTAACCAGTGCCTAGGCACCCTAAAATATTGTGGAATGATTACAGATAAAAAACAACTGCTGTTGATTACCAGCAGAAGTGAGCTCGAGAAGGGTATTGAGGAAGGACTAAGCTTACATTTTGAGGTGAAAACGGCTCCTTCCCTGCATACAGGATTCAATACGGCCCTTAATTTATTACCGGATATCATTTTAATTGATTATGCCTCATACAGATCCGGAAGGAACTTTAAAAATATCTCAAATTTTAAATCCACTCATTTTTTAAACAAAGCCTGGCTTATTGTTTATGCGGAAGAAAACCTAAAAATGGAAGTTGAAAGTCGCTTTAGAAGAGTAGTGGACGAGTTTATTTATTCTTCCTCTATACAGTCTCTTTGCGGAAAAATTATAAAACTTGTTTTTGCCAATAATTCCCTTTCTAATTTCTGGAAAGATTCCTTTATGGGGCTTTTTAACCTTATGGCTAAACCTGTAGTACTGCTTCAGCAGGATGATATCATTGCGATGAATGATTCCTTCAAACAGCATTTTAGAATAGCTAAAACCCAGGGGCTAAAACTTACCGATCTGGTGCAATGTGAGAATAAGGCAAAAGTAAAAAACGCCCTGAGAAATTTTGGCAGAGGAAAGCATATGAAAGCATCGACAAAAACCGCGCTTCTTCTCAGATCCAATAAGGTTCGCGATGCAAAAATAAGCTTCTCCAAACTCAATAAGAACTCCGGGAATCATTTTATAATGATAATAGATTTCAATGGCGATGAGGTCGTGGTAAATCCTAAACTCGGGACAAATTCAGAATTGGTGGAGAATTGTTTTAAGGAGAACAGTAATATTCCGGAATTTAGCTTTACCAAAAGAGAGAAAGAGATCATCCAGTTATTGATCAAGGGCTATAAGACAAAGGATATATCTTCTGCTTTATTTATTTCTCCAAAAACCATAGAGAAACATCGATCCAATATCATAAAAAGAACAAATTCCGAAACGATCCTTGAAAGTATTATTTATGCCATTAATCATAATTTAATTGATTATCAACCGGCCTAATAAATACGCCGGAATTAATTTTACGGGATTTCCCCCATGGTGCTCCGCCATGTATTAATCTACTTTTATAAGACAAATGAAGATAAGATAGTCACCCCACTTTCCATCTTATCTGCGTGTTTACTTCCCCAATAAGTTTTACCGAATTTCTGAGAGCATACCCGGAAGGGGACCTCTATATATAGTATTAACCATTCTAAAATAATTATTAACTAAAAAATCTTTAATGATGAAAAACTTTAGGTATTACTTTTCAGCAATTGCAGTCATTGCAATGCTATTTAGCTCCTGTAGTAAGGAGGACAACCCATCGATTACCGAAAACCAGGAAAAAGCGACGCTTTCTTTTGCTTCTGCACTGAATGATTTGATGGATAATGCCACTAAACAAACCGTGGGTGATTTAATCCCTACTTGTACTGGAGATGTACCGGCTTATGTACATGTGGTGCTGACCGGAGAGGAAAATGTGGGGTCTATGGGCGATCCACTGATGATTCCGGTAAATGACACTCCTATCGAAGAAGATGGAGAAATGGTTTATTTCACTGAGGAATCTGCCGATTTAGAGCTTATTCCCGGAGACTACCAGCTTACTTATTTTGCAGTGTATAGTGAGGACGATGTCCTGATTTGGCTTGCACCGACCTCAGATGGCGATGGCGAGCTTGAGGATTTCGTAGATACTCCTTTGCCAATTGATATTTCTCTTGGTGCCGGGGTTAAGAAATACGTTGACGTCGAAGTCTTGTGCTTTGATGATCGTCTGGTCAATGAATATGGTTATTTATTCTTTGATATTATTGGAAAAGAAGCCTTTGAATACTGCTTCTTCGTGAACTATTGTGACGAGGACGGCAGGCATCATCCAGGCTACTATGAAGTTACGATTACTTTGGATGACGGCACTGTTCTTTATGAAGGAGAGACCAATACCGTATCTACTGAAGGAGAAGATCCCTCTGCCGTGCCATTATGCCTGGCCTTACCAAATATCGCCTCTTACGGAGATGATTATGAGTATATCCATTATGAGGTAACCTTACTTCCTTGGGATGGCGTCTATGGAACCGTAGGAGATTTTACGGAAAGTGGCTCACTTAGCCGAAATGAGATTGAAGCCAATTTTGATGGAGCTGATAGAGTAGACTTCGAGCATATTCGTTTTAACTGCGGCGATACACCTCCGCCACCAAATGATGATGACGATGATGATGTGCCAAATGACGATGATAACTGTCCGAATGTTTACAATCCAGGTCAGGAAAATTATGATAATGATAGCTACGGAGATGCTTGTGACAACTGTCCGTTTGTAGATAATCAGGAGCAGGATGATACGGATAATGACGGTGTGGGCGATGCCTGTGATAATTGTCCAGATGAAGACGATACCCTTGATGATAATGAAAACGGCATCCCGGATTGTCTTGAAGATGACAATGGAAACGGAGACGACTGCGAAACAGATCTTGGTCAATGTGAAACCGCCTTTATGGTAGGGGATTACACCTTCCAGGATCTTGAAATAGGTAACAACCGATGGGGTTGGGCACTTAATTTTAACGATGAAGATGGTGTCTATGAATATAATATCTATGCCGCTGCCGGTAAAAATGATCTCGAAAAAGGAGTTCTTGTTGGGGTTGTTACCCTTGAGGTCGAGGGAGGTGAAGTTGATGTCGAAATCGATCTTTGCGATGGTGCTGATGCCACAGAAGGCCATTTATATTTCGATGATGATACCTGGCCAGAAAAAACGGCTCCGGGACAATTCGGAAATGATCTTCCCGCATTTGACGACAGCTTTAGCTGGGATACTGAATATTCCGGTGACGGAGAGTTCTGGTTGGCTGTCCATCTAGATGTGTGTCCTGGTGATGACGACTAGCAGAAATTTTTAAGTAAAAATTAATATCCGGTTCTCCATAATTTCGGAGAGCCGGAGATTAATCAGCTGCATAATTCACTACGATTATTGAAAGTTCAAAGGCCAACCGGCCATCTAATAACTTTATTAACCATTCGATTATTTATTAACCTTAATGTATTTATTATGAAAAACTTTAAACTATTCCTTGGAGGCTTCGCTATTTTTGCGATGCTCTTCACCTCCTGTAGCAAGGAGGAAACCCCGGTGATCGACAACGGAAGTGAGAAGGCAGTTCTTTCTTTTGGAACACTGCTTAATGATCTTGTGACCACTAGCAGGCAACAGGCCGATCTCGGTATTCCAACCTGCGTTGACGACACACCGGCCTATGTAGAAGTAATTCTCACCGGAGACCAGAATATCGGTACCGAAGAAGATCCTTTGGTCATCGATGTGAATCCCACTCCCATTCAGGAAGATGGACAGGATGTATGGTTCACTCAGGAATCCGGAGATCTTGAATTAACACCAGGATCTTATACCCTGACCTATTTCGCTGTTTTCAATGAAGGAGGGGATATGATTTGGCTTGCACCTACCACCGACGGTGATCTGGCTGACTTTGTAGATAATGCCTTACCCCTTGATATTAATCTTGGAGCAGGAGTTAAAAAATATGTTGATGTAGAAGTACTCTGTTTTGATGACCGCATGGTCAATGAATACGGATACCTTTTCTTTGATATTATCGGGAAACAAGCCATCGAGTTCTGTATTTTCGGAAACTTCTGTCCTCCTAGTGGAAGACACTATCCTGCTGCCTTTAGCGTAGATGTATGGGTTTGGGAAGATGGAGAAAAAGGAACTCAGCTTTATGATGATCTAGGCAATAGCGTGGAATTAAACGGCGATGGAGACTGGGCAGGCACACCATTGTGTATGGCCTTACCAGACACCAGCGGAGATGATGAGTACTATTACGAAATCACACTGTTGAGTTCTGACGCCTATGGAAATGTAGAAGAGGAAATCATTAGAGTAGGTAGTATTTCTGACCAGGAAGTAAAAAGCTTCTTTGATGGAGAGGATAACCTCGATTACTGGCATTTCCGTGAAGGTTGTGAAACCGGAGATGAACCTCCAATTTTCCAGGATCCCCGAGAAGATGCCAAACATTATAAAGCCTGTTTATATCCTGAAAATGGATCTGAGGTATTTGGGTTTGCATATTTTAAGCTTGATGACGATATGTTGAGAGCAACGGTGATGGCAACTAACCTCGAAAGAGGTATGGACCGTCCCCATCCTCAGCATATCCATGCCGGAGATGATTGTGAGGATTCTGGAGGACCAGTCTTTGCCTTGAGAAAGCAAAACGGAGAATGGCCTCTGGCGCACTCTATGTGGGGATCACTTAATTATAACCGGGAGTTTAACCTTAGCGCTGATGAATTAACAGCCTTAGGACAACTGGAGAACAGAACTATCAATATCCACGGGATGACTGTAGACGGGGAGTATGTTCCCGGAATTCCTGTTGCCTGTGGTGCAATTGATTTACATGAATTTGACTAAGATAGAAAAGGGAAAGGCGGCGTGCGCCTTTCCCTTTTAATTTAATGATTACCAAACACTTTAATAACCATTCTTAAATTATTTAATTATGAAAAATTTTAATAAGTATATGGGGGCCATTGCAATTATAGCGATGTTATTTACCTCATGTAGTAAAGAAGAAACCGATGTTTTACAGGATGAAGCCAAAGCTACTTTATCCTTTGGTACTGTCCTAAATGATCTTGTAAACAGTAACAGACAGCAGGTAGATTTAGGTATACCTGGTTGTGTCGATGATGAACCTGCTTATGTAGAAGTGGTGCTAACCGGAGATGAGAACGTTGGAACCATGGAGGAACCCTTAGTGGTTAATGTAAATCCCACCCCGATACAGGAAGATGGAGAAGATGTATGGTTCACTGAGGAATCTGCGGATCTTGAACTGACTCCCGGGGATTATGTGCTAACTTATTTCGCGGTGTTCAATGAAGGTGGGGACCGTATCTGGCTTGCCCCAACAACCGGAGGCGACCTGGACGATTTTGTAGACAGCCCACTTCCACTTGACATTAGTCTTGGAGCAGGAGTAAAGAAATATGTAGATGTCGAGGTGCTTTGTTTTGATGACCGAATGGTGAATCAATATGGTTACCTGTTCTTTGATATTATAGGAAAAGAAGCTTTTGAATTCTGCTTCTTTGCTAACTATTGCGATGATGATGGTCGCCACTTTCCTGCCCGTTTCTCAGTCGATATCTGGTTGGAAGATGGTACTGAATTATACACGGGTATGATCAATGAGGTAGACCTTACAGGAGAAGACCCATCAGCAAAACCTATCTGTTTTGCCTTGCCAAATATTGCTTCCTATGGAGATGATGAAGATTACATTTACTATAGTCTCACCCTGGAGGATTTCGATGGGGTATATGAGGCTCCGGAGATGGATCCTATCGAAGGCTCATTAAGCCGAAATGATATTTGGGCGAATCTTAATGATGATGGTGAAACCGTGGAATATCACCATGCCAGATTCAATTGTGGCGATGATGATAACGGTGGTGGCAACGGAACTGAGGGAGACCGCGATGGAGACGGAGTACCTAATGCTGAGGATAATTGTCCTGATCTATACAATCCCGATCAGGAGCCTGATGCTGATTGTGATGGGATTATAGACGCACAAGAAGCAGAAGGATGTGTAAATGATCCTGATCCAACCTGTGGGGCAGTGGTTATCGTTCCTTGTTTACCAGATCCTGACACAACAAGTAGTTGTGAGACTACCACCTTCAGTGAAGAAAATGTGAGTGATGAATTTCCTTACCAATTACTTGTTGATGGTACTGCAGTAGGAAATGTAGGAGTAAGTGTTGATGCTAACGGCGATGTGATTATTGAAATCACCATGAATGTAGCCAATGATGCTTACTTAGTTGATGGGACCGAAGTCATTATTGGAGACTATATAGAATGTTTTGATTTCGATAATGAAGGCACTGCAACCATGACTATCGAGGGTGATTACACCCTAGGATTTGATTTGGATATGCGGGTAAATGTTTGCCCAGTAATTTAATTTCATACTAACCAGTTATTGATTAACCGGGGGGTGACTAATATACTGGTTAGTTTTTATTATCATCCTTTGTGGTGATAGTAGAAGAGGCTGTTCGGATATTCCGAACAGCTTTTTTTGTTAAAATTTTCAAAAAGTTTTATTAAAATAAAGAGTTTATTATGTTAGTAGGGTCAAATTCAGAGAATTACAAAGTTTATTGATTGATTTCCAGTTGTAACAACTTCATTTTCAGTGAGTTTTATAAAAGAAATGAATAATCGGATCAGATGCTATCCTTGCCCCTGGATAAGTGAATGTCTTGATCCGATTTATTTTTTGTAGGAAACTGACTATTAAATGGTTAGACTGTGTTTTTCTGAAAATTTTTGGAATAACCTTTGTAAAACCTGGGTAAGTAAATTTTAACTAAAATCATTAAAATCAAAATTTAGGTAAAAACCCTACTTATGAGAAAAAGCAAATTTATGTTACTATCGGTTCTAGCGATTCTGGCCTGTAGTAAAGATCCCATCAACGAAACGGAAGAAGCAGAAACGCAAACAGGGACCCAGGAAGTCGGTGAATCACTTACAGAGATAGCCTATCCCGACAAAACCGGCCCAGTATCCGATGTGTATTATACCGGCCAAAAGATCCCGGTTGAGAAACACGGTAAAGATTATGTATACCAGGGGGATATCATGATTCCCGCGCATTTAACCAGTGCTGAGCCTCAGAAACTGGTTTATGAAAAAGGTGAGAAAGTAGACTTTAAAAGCGTAGGCCGTACCAACGGATTATGGCCAGATAATAAGGTCTATTATGCCATAGACGGTAGTTTACCCAGTAAGGATAGAGTGTATGATGCCCTGAAACACTGGGAAGCCAATACCAACATTGAGTTTATCGAAAGATCAGGACAGTCAAATTATATTTACTTCACTCCTGGCTCTGGATGTTCTTCTTATGTGGGTATGATCGGAGGTAAACAGAATATCACACTTTCTAGTAGCTGTTCCACCGGTAACACTATTCATGAGATAGGACATGCTGTAGGTCTTTGGCACGAGCAAAGTCGGGCCGATAGAAATAACTATATTACCGTTCATTATGATAATGTAAAAAGTGGAACCGAGCATAATTTCCATACCTATGATGAGGGTGGTTTTGATGGAGATGAATACACTTCCAGCCTGGATTTAGGCTCCATCATGATGTATGGTTCATATTCCTTTTCTAAAAATGGTGAGCCTACTATTACCAAGACCAATGGGAGTACCTATAATGTACAACGAACTCAACTTTCCAGTGGAGATAAGCAGGGAATTGCTGCAATGTATCCTGGAGGTGAAACTTCACCAACTTACCAAAACGGAGAATATTATACCATCAATGGTGTGACCGTTTTGCGTATGTATGATAATTGGTACCTCAAAACCCAGTTTGGTTGGAGACAATTAAATTTAATTGATGGCGTTTGGTACTGGGCATAAGCTCAGAATCCAAATTATAAGCAAAAAGGTCCGGAAAATTCCGGGCCTTTTTATTTATTAACATTTTTTGGAATTAGGATTGGGGAATCCCGTTCTACACAAAATTGTGTTAATATTCCCCAAAAAATCTCATAAAAATTTAGGTGGAAAAATCGGTGATAAAAAAAGTGAAAAATACAGGAAAATCCTTAGTCCTTTAATTTTTTAATTTCCTTTGAAGTGAAATCCATAAGATCTGGAAAAAACTCCAGGAACTCATTTTCAAAGTCCTCGTAAGATATTTTTAGCTCCCTTATAGAAAGATCTAACTTGGAAATAAATTTGGTTCTTCGACTCATCTGAGCCAATATTCTTTCTATACCTTCAACTGTGGCATACCGTAGAAACCAATTATCATTAACCATATAGGGATAGAAATTCTGGACCCGAATGGGGAGAAATTCCCAGTTTTTCTTAAGCAAATCATAAAAATTATTGGTATAGGACTCCAGGGGCTCCTCAGAAAATCTTTCCCAGTTGGCAGCCAGGAAATGGTCGTAAAAAACATCCACGATCACCCCGCTGTAATGACGAAAGCCGGGGAAAAGTCGCTTTCTGCTTTTACCAAAAACCGGGTGCAGGTCGGTGAAGGTGTCTATGGCCCTGTGCAATATTATTCCCTGCTGAATTCTACCGGGATAATTTAAAAAGTCCTTTCCTTTCACAGAATCTGCTATGAAGTTGCCGATTTTCAACTCATTATCCCCTCCGGACAGATATATGTGGGCCAGGTAGTTCATTGATGAAAGTTAATGAATTCTGGATTTCTCCTGTTTAATTTGTGTTAAGTTTTGTCCTATAGTTCCGGCGACTTGTATATTTGTTAAAATTTCGTTTTACAAAAATCAATATACATTTATGAGTTTAATAAAATCTATTTCCGGAATTCGGGGTACCATTGGCGGGAAAACCGGTGAAAATCTAACCCCTTTGGATGCCGTGAAATTTGCTGCTGCTTATGGTACCTGGCTGAAGAATTCCTTACCAGGAGAGCAATTGAGAGTAGTGGTAGGAAGAGATGCTCGAATTTCAGGAAAAATGATTCAGGAATTAACGATGAATACCTTAACTGGTCTTGGGATTGATGTCATAGACCTCGGGCTTTCGACAACCCCTACTGTGGAGATCGCTGTGCCCTTGGAAAAAGCTCATGGAGGTATTATTCTAACGGCCAGCCACAATCCTAAAGAGTGGAATGCCTTAAAGTTGCTAAATTCCCGGGGAGAATTTCTCGATGGGCAGGAGGGTAAAAAGATTCTCGACATTGCAGAGCGGGAAGATTTTAACTTCAACCAGGTCGATGATCTGGGAGAAATTACCATTAAGGAGGATTATATGAATATTCATATCGATGAGGTTCTAGGTTTAAAACTCGTGGAAATCGATAAGATCAAAAAGGCAGGTTTTAAGGTTGTTGTCGACGGAGTGAATTCCACTGGAGGAATTGTCATCCCAGATTTGTTAAAAAAGCTTGGGGTAGAGGTCGTGGAATTATACTGTGAACCAAATGGTCATTTTCCGCATAATCCAGAACCTCTCAAAGAGCATCTTAAGGATATCTCTGAGCTGGTAGTTAAAGAAAAAGCCGATATGGGAATCGTTGTTGATCCGGATGTGGACAGACTGGCGATCATTGACGAAAACGGTCAGATGTTTGGTGAAGAATATACCCTTGTGGCCTGTGCCGATTATGTGCTTTCCAAAACCCCGGGAGATACCGTGAGCAATCTTTCTTCTTCCCGTGCCCTTAGCGATGTTACCAGGAAATACAATGGCAATTACAGCGCTAGTGCGGTAGGAGAAGTCAATGTGGTCAAACTAATGAAGGATAGTGATGCCATTATTGGTGGCGAAGGAAATGGGGGTATTATCTATCCGGAATCTCATTATGGCAGGGATAGCCTGGTAGGGGTTGCCCTTTTCTTAAGTCTTTTGGCTGAAAGGAACCAAAAGGTCTCCGAATTAAAAAAAGAGTACCCGGCATATTTTATGAGTAAGAACAAAATTCAGTTAACTCCTGATCTAGATGTCGATGGGATCCTCAAGGCAGTACAGCAAAGGCATAAGGAAGAGAAGGTTTCTACGGTTGACGGGGTAAAAATTGATTTCCCGGAAAACTGGGTGCACCTAAGGAAATCCAATACCGAACCGATTATCAGGATATATACCGAAGCAAAATCTCAGCAGGAAGCTGATGATCTTGCCCAAAAGATGATCGCAGAGATCAAATCCATCATCGCTTAATCTATAACGACAGAATCATTACTTATGGGCCTGTTGCGGTGTTTCCACCGTTTATGGGTCCATAAATAATACTGGGGATTTCCTTTAATCTGGCGCTCCAGCAATCTGATATAATTTTTGGTAATGGCAAATTCCGTTTCTTCCCGTGGATGATCGGAAATATTGATCAAAGTGGCCTTGTAATGGCCTCGTTTGACTTTTTCCACATTTAAATACACCACAGCCATATCCAGTTTCCTGGCCAGAATCTCGGAGCCAATAAAGACCGGTACCTTTATCCCCATAAAATCTATCCAATGGGTTTTTTTAAACCGTTTGGGAGACTGGTCGGCAATCATGGCATAAATACCACGCTGACCGGCTTTTTCCAGGGCGGTGATTTGTGATGTAGCCTCCACGGTAGGGATCAATACCCCATCAAATTTACCGCGGATATCCCTGGCCAGTTTATCAAAATAAGGGTTTTTAACCTTCTTGTAAATTCCGAAAGCTTTATAGTCTATACCGTGTAGTTGAAGGGCGATTAACCATTCATAACTCGCATAATGCCCACACATAGCTACGATGCTCTTATCAAGTCTTTTTAGTCTTTCAAATTCCTCGGGATTGGCAAAAACAAATCGTTTTTTTAATTCCTTCTCAGAAATGGAAATACTCTTAATCATCTCAAGGAAGATATCACACATGTGGCGATAGAAATGTTTCTCAATGGATTTTTTTTCTTCCTTGGATTTTTCGGGGAAAACCAGGTCGAGATTCTCCTTTACCGTTTTCCGTCGGTAACCAATAAGGTAGTAAACTATGACAAACACCATATCTGAAACCAGGTAAAACAACCGGAAAGGAAGGATGGAGATAAACCAGAGAAGGGGGTAGGTCAACCAGAAAACCAGGCGATGCATAAGACAACTTTCAGCAAATATATGGTATATTTGACATTAAATTAAACTCAACTATGGGGGAATTAAACCTTATTACCATTATCATTATTGCCGCGAATGTTCTTATCTCTTTTAAAGGCTTTAATGATGATTCATTTTTTCAAAAATTTAAATTCAATATCGCGGACCTAAAAAGGGGTGCCAAGTATCAGGTTTTCACTTCTGGTTTTCTACATGTGGATACCACCCATTTATTGGTCAATATGCTCACGCTTTATTTTTTTGCCAATGTGGTGATTTATGGGATTGGTGCTCTGGGATTTTTAATGGTGTACCTGGTGAGTTTGATTATCGGGAATTTGCTTTCCTATTTCTTTCATAAAAACGAACCGCATTATAGTGCAGTGGGAGCCAGTGGCGCCGTTATGGGAGTACTATACTCGGCAATACTTCTGCAACCCGACATGATGCTTGGTTTGTTTTTTATCATCCCCGTTCCGGCTTATATCTTTGGCATTGGGTATCTTTTATACACGATTTACGGAATGAAAAGGAGGCTGGGAAACATTGGTCACGACGCCCATTTTGGCGGGGCAGTAGGCGGTTATATTTTAACCCTTATTCTGGCGCCCTGGGTTATAGAGAATCATTTGCTAATGGTTATTCTACTGGCCATACCAATTGCAGTATTATTTGTGTTGCAAAGACTGGGAAAGCTTTAATTTGGTACCTTTCTTGTTCTTTAAAGTGAAAACCTATTCTTATTTCCTTGTCAAATGAGCAAAGAGGGAATAAATTTTTAGCTCCCGAGGTCTGTTGCCAATTACGGTAGGAATATAAGAATCATTAAATAAACACCTTATGAAAAAACTACTATTACTTACAGTTATTATGCTAAGTATGGGCACTATAGCCCAGGAAACTAAAATGGATCAGGGTATTTTTGTATCCGGAGAAGGAATTGTAAAAGTGGTTCCGGACCAGGTGATCATAAAATCCCAGATCGAACATGAGGGCGTCAATGCCAAAACTGTAAAGAAGGAAAATGATCAGACGGTGGACGCGATCCTGAAGTACTTAAAATCCCAGGATATTGCAGAAAAAAATATCCAGACCGATTATGTCAACCTGAACAAGCGATATAATTATAATGATAAGTCCTATACCTATGTGGCCAGACAGGCCATTTCCATTACCTTGGAAGATCTTGATCAGTATGAGGAAATAATCGGGGGATTACTGGAAAATGGTTTAAATGGCATCAGCGGAATACAGTTTAAATCTTCTGAGGTTGAAAAACATAAAACAGAAGCCAGAAGAAGGGCAGTTCTTGAAGCTAAAAGAAAAGCAGAAGAATTCGCCGGCGCACTAAATCAGGAGGTCGGTAAAGCCATAAGCATACGAGAGGCCTCAGGAAATAACTTTCAGCCTGTTTATCGAATGGCTGATATGAAAATCAGTGAGGAATCAGGCTCTCAACAAACCCTTTCTCCCGGAGAGATGGAAATCAGCGTGAGGGTGGAAGTTGGTTTTCAGTTGCATTAAAATGCCATGGCTTAAAAATAGAAATACCCCCAAAAGTTAGATACTTTTGGGGGTATTTCTTTACCGACCCTCTTCGAGATTTTAAGTCCTGCTATTGTTCTCCTAAAAGCTCAGCGATCTTGTTTTCCAGGTTCTGTCCTCTTAAGTCCCGGGCTACTATAACCCCATCTTTATCCAGTATAAAAGTGGCAGGAATTGAGCGAATGCCATATTGTCTTGCCACTGGTTCGTTCCAGAATTCCAGGTGGGAGACCTGGTGCCAGGGAAGCTTGTCGTCCTCAATGGCCTGTAGCCATTTATCTCTCTGGTTTGGACGATCCAGGGATACCCCTATAATTTCAAGGCCTTTATCATGGTATTTTTCATAGATCTTCACAACATTTGGATTTTCAACACGGCATGGTTTACACCAGGCGGCCCAAAAATCGATTACGGTTACTTCACCTCGGATGTCTTCCAAAGAGAGCTCCTCTCCCTCAGGGGTTGGGGCGGTAAAATTAGGCGCCTTGCTCCCTATGGCCACGGCGCTTTCACTTTCAAGTTTTTGTGCTAAGGATTTTGCAATAGCACTTTGTTTTACCTGCTCATCCAGCCCTTCATATAATTCCTTGATCTCCTTGACGGGAAAGGCTTTCATATTGACCATATCCATAAGAACCATCACCGATACAAATGAATCTGGATTTTCCTTCACCATTTTCTTTTTAAATACCTTGTCGTTATCCATCAATTCGGCTTCGGTTTCCTGGAGGACCCTTAATTGTGTAGAGTCCCGCTGCTGAAATGCCTGTTGCATTTGCTGGCGACCTTCTCCTACTTTTTTATTGGTTTCCTTTAGATGATCCAGGTAGGTGTTCAGGGTCTGGTTCTCCTTTCCGCCCATAACCTCTGATGACCTAATACTATCTTTATAGATCTCAAAATTTATGGGTTGATTTTCAGAAATGTAAATAACATTTCCATTGATGCCTTCAATTTCTAAGAAGCTTAGGTTGGAGTTTTCGATGGCAGGAAGATCGAGTTCAAATTTCTCGTCTTTAATTTTGGTAGAGTCAATTCTTTCTGGACGGGTATTTGGATTCTGGAGCTCCGAAACATACACCATCTTGCCATCCTCAATACCTTCGGCATTACCTTTTATAGAATAACCCTTATCTTCCTGGCAGGAAACTGTTATTAAGGCCAGACTGGCTATTACTAATAGTTTTCTCATAATTTCATTTTTAATTTTAGCAAAAATAAACAACTGCTAACACAAGCGTATCTCATTTTTATAAAATATTGTTAATTTGGGGCTTTACCAAAGCTCAGGCCTACAGAAAATGTAATTTTACTCCATATAATCAGGTAATGAAAGAACAAATTCAAGATTTTCCATTTAAGATCAAGATCAGTTTTCACAAGGTGATCGACGTTTATAAAGACCAACTTGAAAATGGCATAGGTGGAATCTCCCGGGAGTATGTAGAGAAAATCCTGGATTATGTCGACTCCTTTCCTCAGCTTACAGAGGGTATTGAAGACCCTGCTGAACTTGTTGAGCTTAAGGAGCCTATAAAGATCTTACTCGATGATATATTCCCCAGTATTTTAAGCGATAATGAGATTAAAACAGCTTCTGCGCCACATCATAATATATTCTTTAACCGTTCCAAACGCTTAAAACGGATAATGAATAATGCTGGAAAGGACTTTAATCTCCAAATGCGCAATATGGATGAAGATATGCATTACATCCATGCCTGTATCAATATCTTGAATGATTATTATGATTATGACATCGACTTCTCCAGACCGATGTACTATGATATTCCTGATGAAAATGACATTATGCGACATTATCGCATCGCTATTAACGGTGATTTTGTTGATCTTGAGCCCACCGAGAAGGCAAGGGAAATCAGCCAGGAAGATGTGGATAAACTCATTCAGAATTTTGAGGATATTTCTGTTTGGAAGGAAATGTTTCCCCCACAAAGCTGGCAGTTTAAAGGCTTTATCATTCTAAACCTTACCGATGTAACCATAGATGAGGCTATCTCAGAACTCAAAACCACCTTGTTGTTTGAAAAGTCCTCTCAGAAAGATGAGTTATTAAAACTCCAGGAGATCTTTCGGTCTATTTATAAGATCCCGGATTTACAAGTGGGTTATACGGCCTATAACCCGCAGGATGAGGTCTTTGAACGAATGGAATCCAAGGATGCCAGGAGTTTTATTTTAAATAAAAAGCAGAAGAATGATTGTAAGTCTGGTCTATGTGAAAAGGGTTTCAGAAAGTTGTTTAAGGAACGGAGTTTCTTTAGTATCCCCAACGTGAAGGCTTATGCCAAAAAAACCAATGATAATTTCCTCTCGCAACAATTGCTTTCCAATGATATCAAAAGTTGTATCCTTGCACCGGTTGTGAAAAATAACCGGCTTTTGGGAATCCTTGAGCTGGTGTCTACCCGCAAAAATGAACTCAACAGTATTAATACCATTAAGCTCGATGAAATATTGCCTTACATCGCTACAGCAGTAGACCGGAACCGCACTGATTTCGAAAACAGGGTCAAGGCGGTTATTCAAAGCGAATGTACTTCTATCCACCCGAGCGTACTATGGGTCTTTGAAAAGGAAGCCAAGAAATTTATTAAGGATTTTGATGAAGATGGGTTGGCCTCATTTAAGGATATCGTCTTTAAGGATATATATCCTCTTTATGGGCAAATAGACGTTGTAGGATCCTCTGAGGCCCGGAATGAGGCTATTCAGAAAGACCTGCTGCACCAGTTAAAAATAATTGTCAAAATAATCGACAAGGCCTACGAAAAAGAGAACCTACCTATTTATGAACAGGTAAAGTTCCGAATTGCCGATTTCAGAAAAGAATTAAAGGAAAGCCTGAATGCTTCCAGTGAACAGAAGGTTTTTAACCTGTTACAAAAAGAGGTGAATCCTATTATGTCGCACCTCAGGAAGCAATCTGCCGAACTTAAAAAGATGGTGGCTGATTATCAAAAGGAACTTAATCCCGAAACCGGAATCGTGTATAACCATCGCAAGAATTACGATGAAACCGTACAACAGATCAACCGCACGATGTCCCGCTATATTGATCGGAAACAGGTTAAGGCACAGGAAATCTATCCGCATTATTTTGAACGTTATAAAACCGATGGGGTGGACCATAATATTTACATAGGGGCTTCGATGGCACGAAATAAAGCCTTTAATAAGGTTTATTTATACAATATGAGATTGTGGCAGCTCAGTACGATGTGTGAAATGGAAAACCGTTTCTACCAGTTGCAGGAAAATAACCCCATTAAACTTGATGCAGCCTCCTTAATCCTGGTGTACAACACCACCCTTTCGATAAGGTATCGAATGGATGAGAAAAAATTTGATGTGGATGGTACATATAATGCCCGGTATGAGATCATTAAAAAGCGTATTGATAAGGCATTCATTAAAAGCACCGAAGAGCGTATCACCCAGAAAGGTAAGATTGCCATAATCTATTCCCAGCGTTCCGATGAGCGGGAATACCTTCGTTATATCAAATACCTCCAGGCCAAAAAATACCTGGGCGAGGAAGTGGAAATCCTTGAATTGGAGGATGTTCAGGGCGTGGTGGGATTAAAAGCCATCAGGGTGAATATTCTCTATACCCCGGATGAGGCTGACCCGGAAAAAACCATTACCTATGAAGATCTAATGCAGGAACTAAACTAAATAAAAAGCGATCACAAAGCTTATCACCGATAGAATTATTCCTGTCATAAAGACGATATAAGTTAGTCTTAAGAGCATGTATTTTCGATGTAAAACCTTTCCAAGCAGATGTAAATCCAGCATCAGTGATTCGTACACATAATCTTTATCCTTAATTATTTCCTTCATTCCCCAACGAAACTGGTCGAAGGGCATCTTATGGAAATTACCGAAAAACAGTAGGTTCACCTCCCTGTTCTTTACCTGGTCTTTGGTGAATTCCCCACTGGTAACGTTAGGTTTGGTCGACATTATCGAAAGGATTATGGAAGCCACACTAAACAGCATTAACACCAGGCTGGGTATTAACAGGTGTTTGTGCATTTCGGCATCCAGTTTCGGTAGTAAATTGGCAAAAGCAAGGGAAATAATTATGGCATTTACCGAAAGCAGGATATTTGCCTTGGTATCGGCAATATCACTCAATTTTATATGATTCCTTAAAGTGACCCTAAAGAGCGTTTGAATGCTTCGTTCAGGATTATCATTTTTAAATTTCGCTTTCATTCGGGCCTTAGCCTCTTCTTTTTTAAGCTTTTTCTCCTGCTTTTTTTGCGACTCTATAAGATCAAGAAGATTTTTTTCCTTGCCTTGTTGCCAGTTGGTAAGGGCATAAGTAGTGTAGAACTGGTGCTTTTTGGTGAGTACTTCAATATTTTCCTGCACCCACTCTGGCGTGGTATAATTTTTAATATTCTGAAGTTCCAATTCCTGTCGGAGCAATTCACTGGTCTCCTCGAAATAATCTTTTGCGAAATGAGAGGAATCCGCATCTCTCATAATTTTTTCCGGAAGGCTTTTCGGTTCAGTATTAAAGCAGGTAGCTTTTATATATTGCTGAACTTTTTCGATGAGTTCAGGGGTGGCATTTTGCTCTTTTAAAAAGGATGTAGCAATGGCTACACTCTCTTCTTCGTGACCCTTAAATGTCCTTGTATAACCCGTGTCATGAAGCCATGCCGCCAGTAATAGCGCCTCTTTGTCTTTAACATTAATTTCAGAATTATCAATTAATTCTTTAGTACTTTTAACCACTCGCTGGGTATGCTTGTAGTTATGATAAATAAATGTATTGGGTAATTTTTCCTTAAAAAGATTCAGCACAAATTTGTCGGCTTTCTCTATTAGTTGGTTCATGTGCACTTTTTTTTTGTCCAAGCCAAATTACAAAAAACTTCAAACTCATATATGAAAAAAAATATCTTCTTCCCCTTTGTCGCTATTTTGGTGTTGTTCACCTCCTGTGTAACGGTAAAGCCGAAAATCCATGAAGATGAACCTAAGGAAGACTTTGGCTATCCTGAAGATAAAGAAATCGAAAAATCTTTTTACCTGATCGGTGATGGAGGGTATTCGCCGGAAGGAGGTTCTTCTGAGGGCCTTATCGCTTTTAAAAATTTCCTGGACTCGGTAAAAAAGCCAGAAAATTACACCTTTTTTCTGGGGGATAATATCTATCCAGACGGGATGCCGCCTGAGGGGGATCCAGAAAGGGAGAAGGCGGAGTATATGCTTGATGCCCAGCTGGATGCCATAGAGGAATATGATGGCAATGTCCTTGTAGTACCCGGTAATCATGATTGGTATAATAAAGGTATTCCTGGACTAGATCGCCAGGAGAATTATTTAAAGGAGCAGTTTGAGGAAAATCTTATCTGGTCTCCCGATACGGGATGTGGCCTGGAAATCATTGAAATTTCAGAGGATATACAACTTATAGTTATCGATTCCCAATGGTACCTGGAAGACTGGGACCGGCACCCTAAGATGAACGATGATTGCGGGCAGATCAAAACCCGCGAAGCCATGCTGCTGGAGGTAGAAACTGAGCTTAAAAAGAGCCAGAACAAAACCGTGCTCATAACACTACATCACCCGGTGCTTTCCAACGGGATCCACGGGGGACAATATAATTTTAACCGGCATATATATCCCACACAAAAAAAGCTACCTATACCCATACTGGGATCCCTTGCCATGTTGATTAGAACTACTGGAGGGGTGTCTATACAGGATCTCCAAAATGAAAGGTATAAGTCCCTGGCGCGACGCCTTGAAACAATAGCCCATAGAAGGGAGCGGGTAATTTTTCTTGCCGGACACGAACATTCCCTTCAGTATATAGATAATGGTAATATCAAACAGATCGTTTCAGGCTCCGGTTCAAAAGGAACTTTCGCCAGTTTGAGTAATGATGGGCGCTTTGCCTATAGTGGGCAGGGATTCGCAGTACTTGATGTATTCAAGGATGGTTCCTCCTGGGTGAGTTTCTACGGGAATGAAAAAAATAAAGCTAAACTATTATTTCAGAAGGAAGTTTATTCGGCGCCCCAGGAGTATGACCTGAGTCAATTCGCTACAGAATTTCCTGAAACAATTACCACTTCGGTCTATTCCAAGGAGGAGACCGAGAAAAGTGATTTTCATCGGACCGTTTGGGGTAAGCGCTATCGTGAACTCTATGGTAAAGAGATCGAACTTAAAGTAGCTGATCTCGATACCCTGTATGGTGGTCTGGAACCCCTAATTAAATCTGGTGGACATCAAACCGTTTCTGTGAGGATGAAGGATACTCTCAATCGGGAGTATAATATGAGAAGAATTAAAAAGGAATCTGTACAGTATCTGCAAAAGGTAGCCTTTAAAACCACGCCTATTCAGGATGACCTGGAAAACACCGTGGCCGAGCGACTGATGACAGATTTCTATACCGCTGCCCATCCTTATGCTTTTCTTGCCGTGCCAGGCCTGGCCTCTGCCGTGGACGTACACCATACCAATCCAGAATTATTTTATATGCCCAAGCAGCCTATCCTGGGGAGGTACAATGAGGAACATGGGGATGATGTTTATATGATCGTGGAACGCCCGGAAGAAAACTGGCTAGGAAAGGAAAGTTTTGGTAGCCCCAACCACGATATTGTAAGTACAGCGGATATGTTTGAAAGGTTAAGACGGGATGAGCGATATATTCTCGACGAGCCGAGATATGTCAGGTCCCGTATTTTCGACATGCTTATCGGTGACTGGGATCGCCACCAGGACCAGTGGCGTTGGGCAGAGATCGAAGACCAGGAAGGGAATCGCACTTTTGAAGCGATTCCAAGAGACCGGGACCAGGTGTTTTCTAATTTTGATGGCGCATTTTTTGGAACCTTAAGAGCCCTGGCTGGTTTTGCAAACCAGTTTGCTGTCTACGATGAAGATATAAAGGATGTGGAATGGTTTAATATCGCTGCGGTGGGACTGGATAGATC
Organism: Salegentibacter profundi; assembly: GCF_054121475.1. Classification (NCBI taxonomy): domain Bacteria; kingdom Pseudomonadati; phylum Bacteroidota; class Flavobacteriia; order Flavobacteriales; family Flavobacteriaceae; genus Salegentibacter; species Salegentibacter profundi. Next base: position 32,384 of record NZ_JBSYGG010000005.1, on the reverse strand, counting down.
CCTGCTTCAGAATGTAGGTCGTGATACCTGGTTGGAAGAGGCGAAATTTGTTCAGGAGAATATAACTGATGAGGTCATCGAAAAAGCTTTTGAGAAACTTCCTCCGGAAAGCAGAGAAGAAACCCTGGAAGACCTTATCAAAAAATTAAAAGGGCGTAGGGATAATATCGTGGATATTTCAATGCGATATTATGATCACCTTGCAAGTCTTGCTATTGTCACGGGTACCGATAAAGATGATTTTATTGATGTTACCAGGATGCCTGAAGGCAAGACCAAGGTGAAAATCACCCGGAATAAAGGAGGGGAGCGCGCCGAGACCTTAAGTGAAAAAATCTATTCCAGGGATGAAACCAAAGATATCTGGATCTATGGACTTGATGACGAAGATAAGATCCTGGTAGAAGGGGAAGGAAATGAAGAAATTTACCTAAGGATAATAGGTGGCCTAGGCAACGACATTTATACGATCAAAAATGGCAATAAATTAAAGGTATATGATCATCAATCGCTGCCCAATACGGTCGTCGAGGCTGGAGATGCCCGGTTTAGATTCAGGGATCACTATGATATAAACACCTATGATAAGGATAAGAAGAATTTTAAAGGGGGAGCTTTTATTCCTGGGTTTGGATATAATCCTGATGATGGTTTTAAAATAGGAGTTGAAAGCGTCTATACTGTAAATGATTTTAAACGCAACCCCTTTACTTCCAAACACACCTTTGGCGGAGGGTATTATTTTGCCACCAACGGTTATGATCTTTATTACGAAGGGGAATTCGCTAATATCATTGGCAGGTATAACCTGCAGGTTGGTGCTAGTTTCAACAGTCCGAATTTTGCCAGTAACCTTTTCGGATACGGAAACGAGACAGAGAACTTCGATGACCAGCTTGGGATGGATTATAACCGCGTCAAGATAAGTCGATATGGAGCTAAAGCAGGCTTTGTCAGAAAAACCCCATTCGGAAGTTACTTCAGTTACCTGGCCAATTTTGAGAGTAATAAAGTGGAAGATACTGAAGGCCGGTTTATCCACGAGGAGTTTAATCCTACAAGTGAGGATTTCTTTGACCGAAAATATTTTGCCGGACTCGATGCCTTATATCGCTATGAAAGTTATGATAATTCCCTGAACCCAACCCGAGGTATGAAATTTGAACTCAATCTTGGAGGGAAGATCAATACTTCGGATACCGACCAACATTATGGGTATTTTAAACCTTACCTGAGCTTTTTTAACGCGCTTAGTCGAAACCGGAAACTGGTATTGAAATCCAAGCTTATGGCTCATTTAAATATGGGTAAGGGTTATGAATTCTACCAGGCGGCGCGTCTTGGTGGCGAAACGGGCCTTAGAGGGTATCGGTTGCATCGGTTCATAGGACAGAGCTCCATGGCAACCGGAGGAGACCTGCGGTATAGTTTTGATGAATTCAAGACAGGGTTTTTGCCCCTGCAGGTAGGGATCTTCGGTGGTTACGACCTGGGAAGGGTCTGGAATGATTTCGAAGAGAGTAATAAATGGCACGACAGTTATGGTGGAGGTTTTTGGGTCACCAGTGCACGAGCCGTCAATGGTACATTTAGTTTCTTTAAAGGATCTGAAGGATGGAGGTTTGCCTTCGGTATTGGCTTTGAATTCTAAAGAAAGCCTTTCTGTTTTAAGAAACTCAGCACTATCCGACACCTGCTTAATATGGCAGGTGTATTGGTTTTATGGCAACCCTGGGACATTTCATTGACCTTAGCAAAATAACTCCTTGTATAACAAGCCATGATAATTGAGATAAACCAGTTTATGGCTGATCTCTTTTATTGATCTAAACGAAACTTAAAGAGGTTCCTGCCGGTTGCTGCAGCCTGTTCATCGGCAATGTATAGGCTGTTGCTATCCTTGAAACACAGGCTCTCTTTTTGCGAATTATGGCCAAATTCCAATCGTTTTATTTTTCCACCAGGAAAATGATCCTTTTCATAATCCGTAACTACATATACTGATTTATGGGTGAGTAAAATTAACTTTTTCTGATCTTCACTTACTGTAGCTGCTGTTATCCGGCAGGAGTTCTTTTGACAGCTCTGGAATTCTCCAATCCATTTAGCGGTATGTCTTCCAGGCTTATCGGGTAAACGATAGATTTTTGAGATTCCATCGCTTTTGCTGCTCCGGTTTTTGGTAAAGAGGTAAAGCTTATCCTTTACATGAACAAAAGCTTCAATATCAAAATTCCGATCCTTTTTTTTGGGGGGATAGGCCTTCTGATCCTCCAGCTTAAAAAAGATTTTGGAGGCGGTGGTCTTACCTGAAGTATTCTTCTCGGGATTCTTTATTTTGTAAATGACCAGGTCTTCCCGTTTATTCCGGTTATTACCAAAGTCTCCGATATAGAGGTGGCCCGAGCGATCCCGAGCCAGGTCTTCCCAATCCTTATTTTCCGCATTGGTGATTTCTATGGTTTTCAAGGATGAAGTTCCAGGCCTTAGGCCATACAGCAAATTTTTGTTGCCGGAATCATTGATCATCCAGATCAGGTCTGATTCCGGAAATTTCTCCATCCCACTTACTTCTTTCATCGTGGCCGGTAAATGTTGAATCTTTTTCAACTGGCCATAATCCTCACAACTCCAAAGCAGGAAAATTGTCAACAATGCTAATATTCTATAGTGAATCATCTTACTGGTCACTTTGTGGATCACGTAGGGATAGCTTATTGGAAAAATCTATTGTTCTAATTGGGAATGGAATGGTGATTTCGTTACTGTCAAAGGCTTTTTTGATCGCGATGATCGCCTGGTGCTTTGCTTTTAAAATATCGCGGTTACCGGAGACATCGGTCCAGAATCTGATCACAAAATTAATGGAACTATCTCCAAATTCGGTGTACATAAATTCCACTTCCTCATTGGGTTTTGGAGGAAAAATTTTCTCGATAGTATCGATAGTCAGTTGCTGAACAAATTCCAGGTTGGAATGGTAAGCAATTCCGCAATCTAGGCTAACTCGGGATCTCGGGGTAGAGGAAAAGTTTTTAAAAGGTTCCTCGACAATCTTTGAATTAGGGATAACCACATAATTGTTGTCTGCCTGTTTGATAACGATATTGCGGAGATTGATATCTATAACCTGGCCGGCATAGGAGTTGGTTTCGATCCAATCTCCTATTTGAATTTCAGGAAGAAAACTGAGGATAACCCCAGAGAAGGTGTTATTTAAGGTGCCTTGCAGGGCAAGGCCAATGGCCAGACCAACAACCCCGGCACTTGCAAGGACTGTAGTCAGTACCTTATCCAGATTAAGTAATCCAAGGGCCACAAAAAAGCCAATAAGGACTACGGCAACCTTCAGCACTTTTATGATCATCCTTCGGATGGATTCCTGTTTAATCCTGATTCTTAACAGTCGGTCCAAAACCCTACCCAGGTAACGGGCCAGGATCAGAAACAAGATAAAAACAAGAATGGCCAGCACAAAATTCGGTAAATTCAGAATTATTGTGTCCAGCCATTGTTGAAGTTTAATCCCTATTTTTGTTAGGGATTCATAAAAGTTATAATCATCGAACATTCAATGGGAGATTACTTGGCCTTTTTTACCGGTGCGTGTTCATCGGTAGTTTTCATTTTCCAGGCATCAAGCATCCAGCTTGTTTTCTCCAATTCTCTGATATAAGCACCGATTAGATCTATGGTTCCTTCATCACCGGCTTTATCGGCCACTTCCACCACATTGCGCATCTGTTTGAGCAAAATGCCATGGTCTTTTAAAAGCGCTTCTATCATTTGGTAATCAGTGAGATCAGCCTTTGCTTCTTTAAGGTTTGAGGCCTTCAAGTATTCACTTAGATTACTGGTGGGTTGATGGCGAAGGGTTAAGATCCTTTCGGCAATTTCGTCGACTTTAAGCTTGGCATCATCATAGAGCTCTTCAAATTTTTCGTGCAGGTCAAAGAAATTCTTTCCTATGACATTCCAGTGAAAATTTCGAAGCTTCTGGTAATAAAGATGATAATCGGCTAGGAGAACATTAAGCTCTTTTACGGTGTTCTCGGTTTTCTTTTTATCTAATCCTAAGTAACTCATAGTTTTTGTTTATTGAAATTTAAATTATGATATAAAAATACAATAGTTTAGTGAACTTGCCAAGCCGTATTATTGCTTTAATAGAAGTTTAACGGGTTACCGATCTATGGGGCGATGGTCCTTTAGATCCAGTTTTTTCATCATTTCATCGGAAACTTGTCCGCTTGAGATTCCATAGCCATCTACAAGGACACCTTTCCGGCCATTGGTAGTGGTTATGGCGTAGAGAATGGCGTTATCATCAGGATTGCTCATCCCTTCGAATCGAAGCACTTTATCAACATCAAATTCTTCAATCCCAAAGGTCTCATTTTTAGATTTGATCTCAATTTGCTCATCCAGCAGATTGAAATCATGTTCGTATCCTTCCTCCAATTTAAGTTTATTAATTGCCTGGGATAATGTTCCGTAATCTTTCATTTTAATGTTTTTGACATGATTAGACTATTAAAATACGGCGGAAGCCTAATATTTGCAAACTACTCTGGGGGTTTAGGATAAGTTTAACTCCGAGGAAAATTCACCTGTATAGTAAATGAAAGTTAACCAGTCTTTTATTTATTGTTGATCCCGATCTTTTTTGTTTTTTCGGAAAAAACTTAAGGGGAAGACAAGAAAAATGAACAGGTACCAGCCGGTAAGAATTCCAATGATGGTGATCAGGGCTGCAAGAATATAAAACCAGTAGGCTCGTAAGAAATTCATAGTATTGCCAAAATTATAAAAACAGCCAGAAGATAGAAAATCCAGTAAGGTTTGAGCTTTGCAGGATTTTCTCCAAAAAGGCTCTTGGTAAGTTTAAAATAAAAATCACGATTTTTAGCAATGTGATTATACGCCATATCGCTGAACTTCTCAAACCATGCGTATTCTTGGTACCAGTAGTGCCACCTTTGATTCCCCGTATAATACAGGCTTCTGTAAGCGGAATCGGGGCCATTATAAACCCTACCGTTGGGTTCTATAAGCCTACTTGCCTTTTTGAATTCTTTGAGTGGAATATCCGGAAATTCAGAAGCCTTATCCTGGTAGGTGACAAAATTGATTTTATCCTTCGTTTTTAATTGCCATCGGGTTTTCCAGAATTTACAGAAACCGCAGGTACCATCCCAGACCATTGTTGGTGTTTGGGGGGCATATTTAGTCTGATTGATTTTGGCAAACATCTACATTAGTATTTAAAAACCGATTAAAGGTATTAAATCTTTAATAAAGTGGGGAAATCAACCGAGTTAAGGAATTATTTTCAACAAATATTCATACTTTTATGAATTATTTACTTTTTCAGCAATATTATGAAGAATAAGATCACCCTAAAAGAACTAGCAAAATTACTTAATGTATCAATTTCAACGGTTTCCAAGGCTTTGAATGACAGCCCTGAGATTAGTACAAAGACTGTTGAGCGGGTAAAGGAATTAGCAAAACTCCACAATTACCGTCCTAATCCGGTGGCTGTGAATTTAAAAAGCAGTAAGAGCGGCACTATAGGGGTTATCATTCCCAATATTTCCAATACCTTTTTTGCAAAGGTGCTTTCTGGAATTGAAGCTGAAGCACAGCGGGCAGGATTTCAGGTTATTACCTATATCTCTAATGAAAAGTATGAACGGGAGAAGCAAATTTGTGATATGCTGACCACCGGTTATGTAGACGGGGTATTGATCGCCGTTGCTGAGGAGACCCAACGTAAAAAAGAATTCGACCATTTATACCAGTTAGTGGATTATGGTATTCCGGTAGTACTCTATGATCGGATAAATTTCGATATCCCGGCCGACCGGATAGGGATCGATGATGTGGGCACCTTTGGTGAGATCACCAAACGTTTGCTGGACAAAGGCCTTAAGAAAGTTGGCATTGCCACTACCATTCATCATATGGGAGTTGGGAAATTAAGAATTGATGGATATAAACAGGCTTTACCCAAAGAGAAAAACTTCTTTATCGCCAATTCTGCAAGACCGGCAGTTTTAAAGGAAAAAACAGAAAAAATGCTCGTTGAGGATAAGGTCGAGGCTGTGATCTGTACGGATTTTGAAAGCACTATGCAGGTTTACCGTACGGCTTTTGAACATAAAATAAATATCCCTAAAGACCTCAAAGTAATCGGGTTTATAGGCAAGGAGCTCGCCAGATTTTTAGCTCCAAGTATTAGTTATATTGATCAGTTTCCTGAACAAATGGGGGCAGGAGCCATGGAGCTACTTGAAGCCCGACTTAATAATTATAATAAGGAGAAATCCAATGTAGAAAGAATCATTAAAACCAGTCTGGTGGATTTAGAGTCGACCCAATTTTAATTGGAATAGTAAAGAAAAGGGTTTGAGAAAAACAACCTTATTCTTCCTCCAATTATAATTTAGGTGAATATAACTAAGAAGTGTCAATTAGAAGCGATTTTTAATATTTTGAATTTTAAAACCAAGCGTTTTATTATTTGCTCTCATGACCCTTCATGAGTGTTAGATTCACTATTGTTAGAAATGGGTATATTAAACTTTTATAAGTATTTTACCTATTGAGATCTGTTTAAATAGTAATAGTTATTCTTATCTTCATTCATTCTTAATTAATTTCAATGGATAAAAGGAAAATTCTTATTACCGGTGGAGCTGGTTTTATTGGTTCTCACGTGGTTCGATTGTTTGTAGAGAAGTATCCGGAAAAAGAAATATTCAATTTGGATGCCTTAACCTATGCGGGAAATCTTGAAAATTTAAAAGACATTGAAAAAAAAGAGAATTATAATTTTCTTAAAGCTGATCTCCGGAATAAGGAGGTAATCGGGCGATTGTTCATGAAATACAGGTTTGATTCCGTGATTCACCTTGCCGCAGAATCGCATGTGGATCGTTCTATATCAGACCCACAAGTTTTTGTGGATACTAATATCACCGGAACCATTAATTTAATGGAAGCAGCACTGGCTACCTGGAAAGGAGATTTTAAGGATAAACTATTTTATCATATCAGTACTGATGAGGTTTACGGTACTTTAGGAGCGTCTGGATTATTTACTGAATGTAGTCCTTATGCTCCAAATTCACCTTATTCTGCATCCAAGGCAGCTTCTAATCACTTTGTACGTGCTTATGGAGAGACCTATGGTTTGCATTATGTGATTTCCAACTGCTCAAACAATTATGGGCCGAATCAATTTCCAGAAAAGCTCATTCCCTTGTTTATCAATAATATTATTGAGAAAAGCCCGCTACCGGTATATGGAGATGGGAAATATACCAGGGACTGGTTATATGTAATAGATCACGCCCAGGCAATAGATCTGGTTTTTCATGAGGGAAGGAATAAAGCCACTTACAATATCGGCGGATTTAATGAATGGCAGAATATAGATCTCATCAATCTTTTATGCGACATCATGGATAAAAAACTGGATAGGGAGAAAGGAGAGTCCAAATCCCTTATCAGTTTCGTAAAAGACCGCCCCGGGCATGATAAGCGCTATGCCATTGATGCCTCGAAGATCAGAAACGAATTGGGATGGTCGCCTTCGGTGAATTTTGAAGAAGGACTTGGAAAAACAGTGGAATGGTATCTTGATAATCCTGAATGGTTGGAAGGGGTGATTTCAGGCAGTTACCGGGAATATTATCAAAAGCAATATTTATGAAAGGAATAATTTTAGCAGGAGGAACGGGCAGCAGATTATACCCATTAACCATATCAGTCAGCAAACAATTGCTACCTATCTATGATAAACCGATGATCTATTATCCATTATCTGTTTTAATGTTAGCCGATATCAGGGAAATTTTAATAATTACAACCCCTCAGGATCAATCAGCATTTAAAAAGTTATTAGGTGATGGTTCTGAGATGGGATGTGTTTTTGAATATGCTGTTCAGGAAAAACCCAGAGGACTGGCGGAAGCTTTTATAATTGCAGAAGATTTTATAGGTGATGATAAGGTAGCTTTAATTCTAGGTGATAACCTATTTTATGGGAACGGATTAGGTCCTCTTTTAAGAAGTAAAAAAAACATTACTGGAGGCTCAATCTTTGGTTATCCTGTTAAGGACCCTGAGCGATATGGAGTAGTTGAATTTAATAAGGACGGGAAAGTAATTAGTATTGAGGAGAAACCTGAAAAACCAAAGTCGATTTATGCCGTTCCGGGAATTTATTTTTATGATAATCAGGTTGTCTCTTTTGCCAAGAAGGTTAGGCCTTCAAAAAGAGGGGAATTAGAGATTACCAGTATTAATAATATGTATTTGGAGAGTGGTCAATTGGAGGTTGGGAAAATGACTCGGGGTATGAGTTGGTTTGATACTGGAACTGTAGAGTCCATGGACAACGCTACAGAATTTATTAGGGTTTTACAGAATCGACAAAGCACCATGATTGGCTGTATCGAAGAAGTCGCAATAGAAAGAAAATTTATATCTAAGAATTCCTTGGATTCTTTTATTACAAAATATGGAAAATCGAAATACGGGGAGTACCTGAAGGAACTTAAAAAATATATTTAAATGTCTCTTCGGAAACAAGTTCTATCAGGTTTAGTTTGGACCTTTGGCCAGCAATTCGGCAATCAATTGGTGGGATTTATTGTTTCTCTGACCCTGGCAAGAATTCTACTGCCGGAGGAGTTCGGTTTAATCGCAATGATTACCTTTTTTATTGCAATAGGTCAGGTTTTAGTGGATTCGGGCCTGACCGATTCGCTGATAAGAACGAAAGAACCGGATAATACCGATTACTCAACTGTATTTTACTTTAATTTGGTGCTAAGCAGTTTAATGTATGTGGTGGTATATTTCTCGGCACCATATATTGCAGAGTTTTACAATCAGGACATTCTAACGGGTATCGCACGATTATATGCATTGACATTTATAATTAATGCATTTTCAACTGTTCAGCTGACAAGGTTGACTAAATTAATGCGATTTAAATCCCAGGCATTAATATCTATACCTGCAACAATTTCAGGAGGTGTAATGGGAATAATATTAGCCTATTACGGTTTTGGAGTATGGAGTTTAGTATGGAGTCAAATAACAGCTTCCTTAGTCAGTTCTATACAAGTTTGGCTTTATTCTAAATGGATCCCGGATTTTACTTTTAGCAAGGGTAAATTTAAAAAACATTTTAAGTTTGGGTATCAACTAGGACTCTCGGGTTTATTAAATAAAATATTTAATAATATATATATATTAATTATTGGGAAGTTTTTTTCTCCTGCTCAACTCGGTTTTTATACCAGGGCAGAAACTATGAAACAGTTACCTGTTAGAAACCTATCCAGTGCATTAAACAAGGTAAGTTTTCCTCTTTTTGCAGAAATTGATAATGATCAGGTTCGTCTTAAAAGGGTCTATAAACAATTTATGCAAACTGCTGTTTTTATAATATCTCCAATTTTAATAATTTTTGCGGTTCTGGCTGAGCCTCTCTTCCGTTTTTTATTTACCGAAAAATGGCTTCCTGCCGTACCCTATTTTCAGGTGATTTTTTTTACCGGAATATTAGCCCCAATACACTCATATAATCTTAATATTTTAAAGATTAAAGGAAGAAGTGACCTATTTCTAAAAATTTCAGTCCTAAAAAAAGTTTTTATTCTAATGACAATTGTATTGGCCTTACAATATGGGATTTATGGTCTTTTATTTGGGCAAGTTATTTTATCTATTCTATTTTTCTTTATCAACGGGTATTACACGAATCTTTTTCTAGGTTATAGAATGAAAGATCAAATAAAGGATATCTCACCAATTTTGTTTATATCTTCTTTGGTTGGTGTAATTGTTTTTCTAATAGATTCCATACTATTGTCGTATTTTGATTTTATTAGATTAGTTGCGGGTGGTATTTCAGGAATTCTTATTTTAGTGGTCTTAAGCCATATATTTAAGCTCGATAGCTATAGGTTATTAATAAAAATTTTATTGAAAAAATAAAATACAATTGAACAGTTTCTTTTTGAAAGGGTTAGGGGAATTAGGGCTAACAAATAAGCCTGATTTTCTAATAATTGGAGCTCAAAAAGCAGGAACTTCAGGATTGTATTCTACGTTAAAAAAGCATCCACAGCTTATTTCCTCAACTAAAAAAGAAATACATTATTTTGACAACGATTCCTGGTATAAAAAGAATAACTTAAAAGAATATCATAATTATTTTCCTAAAGGCTTGAGCTTTAAAAATAACCTTCTAAGTTTTGAGGCTACTCCATCATATCTTTACCATCCTGACGTTTCAGAAAGATTGTGGAGATATAATAAAAGTTTGAAATTGATTGTTATTTTGAGGGAGCCAGCTACCAGGGCATTATCGGCATATATTATGTATCATCATCATTTTTCAAAAGGTAAGCGGAATAAATTTTACGATAAAAGAGAATTTAGTGAAGCTTTATCTGCAGAAATTATGGAATTAGAAAAAGGTCCTACCTTTGTGGATTACAGAGGATATATTGCAAGAGGTTTGTATTTTGAACAATTAAAGAGATATTACAACTATTTTCCAGAAAAACAGATACTCGTACTAGAAAGTGGGGATCTTAAAGAAAGGCCAGTAATTAATTTAGAGAAAATTCAATCTTTTTTGGGTATCAGACAGCAGGGGTTGGATATGGAGATAAAAAATAAAAGACAGCTGGAAGTTCAAGATAAATATAAAAAGGAATTAGGTTTTTTAAAAGGGTATTTTAGGCCGCATAATACTATGCTTTACAAATTATTAGGAGTTGACTATAACTGGGATTAAATACTTATGATACGAAAAAGGTTTAAAACAATAAATAATTGTATTCAGGTTTATAATAAACCAAAAGTGTTTGGAATTGGTGCAAATAAAACAGGGACTACTTCTTTGAAAACAGCGATGACTGACTTAGGTTATATAATTGGTTCTCAAAAAAAAGCAGAAAATTTTATTTATGATTGGGGAAATCGCGATTTTCACAGAATAATTAAGTATTGTTATTCGGCACAATTCTTCCAGGATATCCCTTTTAGTTTACCTTTCACTTATGTAGTGCTGGACCATGAATTTCCTGGAAGTAAATTTATATTGACAATAAGAAATGACTCCGAGGAATGGTATAAGTCTTTAATTAATTATCATTCTCTAAAATGGGGTTCAGATAATGAAATTCCTGATATGAAGAAACTAAGATCTTCTTCATATAGATCTCAAGGCTGGGCCTGGGATGCCTTAGAAATTGCCTGTAATGTCTCCGAGGATGATCCTTATAATAAGAAAAACCTTATAAATTATTATGAATCTCATAATCGCGCAGTTCAAGAATATTTCAGGCATAGGCCCAATGACCTGCTTATTCTTAATCCTTCAGAGTCAAATGCAATGAAGAAGCTAGGTGATTTTCTGGGGGTAGATACCTCTGGTAAGGTTTTTCCCAAAGTGAATGTCACCAATTCTTTGTGAAATAGGCTTCTCATTAGGGGCAGTAAACTCTGTCTAAAATTAGATGATTTAGCTTAATGATTTTTAATTAGTTTTTATAAACCTATTAAGTTGGTAGGACTTTAAGGATTCTTTATTTTGCAGCTGATAAAAACTTCAATGAAAAACCAGGGTTTAGGCTTGAATAAAGATCATATTTCTGCCGTTAGAGCTGCTGTTGAAGCCGGGATTAGCATCATGGGAATCTATGATAGCGAAGATTTCCAGGTGGAATCAAAGGTAGATGATTCTCCACTTACTTTGGCCGATAAAAAGGCTAATGATATTATTAATTCCTTTTTGGTGCCTACTGGTATACCAGTTATCAGCGAAGAAAACAAACAAATAGATTTTAAGGAAAGAAAAGACTGGCAGGAATGCTGGGTCGTTGATCCGCTTGATGGGACTAAAGAATTCATCAAGAGAAACGGGGAGTTCACTGTTAATATAGCCTTGATTCAAAATAATGTTCCGGTTTTCGGAGTGATATACGTGCCTGCAAAGAAAGACCTGTATATAGGGGATGTAGAGAATCAGAAAAGTATTAAAACTACTCTGGAATCTGAAGAAAATTTAGAAATAAAGAATCTAGAGCTTAAAGAAATTTTTCCAGCAAAAACTAATGAAAAAATTCGGGTAGTTGGAAGTCGGTCTCATATGAATCAGGAAACCCTGGATTATATCGGGAGCTTAAAAGAGCAACATAATAAAGATGTCGAAATCGTTTCAAAAGGCAGTTCTTTAAAATTTTGCCTGGTTGCTGAAGGAAAAGCTGATGTCTATCCCAGATTTGCACCTACAATGGAGTGGGATACCGCGGCAGGACAAGCTATATGCAATGCTGTAGGGCTTGAAGTGAGAGACCATAAAACAGGCTTTCCAATGAAATATAATAAGGAAAATCTTCTTAATAATTATTTTATCCTTTCAACCCTTGGCTAATTCCTATAAAAGACATATTGCCAAAAGTGTCACCTGGCGGGTGGTAGGAACTTTGGATACCATATTATTAGCCTGGTTAATCTCGGGAAACCCGTATACTGGACTTCAGATTGGTTTTGCTGAAGTCATTTCTAAAGTGTTACTTTACTATTTTCACGAAAGAATTTGGTTTAAGTTTCGGTCAGGAATTATTGATGAAGATAGTAAGACCAGACATTTGGCTAAAACCTTAACCTGGCGAGTGGTTGGAACTTTGGATACCATGGTCTTAGCCTGGCTGATATCGGGAAACCCTATAATTGGTTTAAAAGTTGGAGGAGCCGAAGTAGTTACTAAAATGATTCTTTATTATCTCCATGAAAGAACCTGGTATAAAATTAATTTTGGATTGAAGCATCGGGGCCAGGAAAGGCACGAGAGGCAATCTATAAAAAAAATGAAATGAAGAATATTACCTCACATCAGTTTTATGTCAAAAGGCTAAACAGAAATAAGCTGAACGGGCATTCCTCTTTTGTAGTATGGCTTACGGGACTTTCGGGTTCCGGGAAATCAACCCTGGCCAGCCAAATCGAGCAAGAATTATTTAAAAAAGGAATCAGAACTTATTCTTTAGATGGAGATAATATTAGAAAAGGATTGAATAATAACCTAGAATTTTGTGCTGATGACCGCCGGGAAAATTTACGCAGGGTGGCTGAAGTTGCTAAGCTTTTTGTAGAATCAGGTGCAGTAGTAATAGCCTCTTTTATTTCTCCCTTAAAAAAGGATAGGGAAATGGTAAAACAAATCATTGGAAAAGAGGATTATGTTGAGGTCTTTGTTAATACTTCTCTAGAGAAATGTGAACGCCTGGATGTGAAGGGACTTTATAAAAGAGCCAGGGCCGGAGAGATCAAAAATTTTACGGGAATTGACGCACCTTATGAAAATCCTGAAAACCCGGATTTGGAGATAAAAACTGAAGAAGAAGATTTAAAAATTGCAACCAAAAGAGTTGTTTTATTTATTAAAGAAAAACTGAAAATTTCAGTACAATGAGCAAATATTATTTAAATTATTTAGACGAATTAGAGTCGGAAGCTATCTATATTTTAAGAGAGGTCTGGTCCCAGTTTGAAAACCCTGTAATCCTTTTTTCGGGCGGAAAAGACAGTATTTTAGTAACCCATCTTGCAAAGAAAGCATTTTACCCCAGTAAAATTCCTTTTACTTTAATGCACGTAGACTCCGGACATAACTTTCCTGAAACTATCCATTTTAGAGATGATCTAATTGAAGAACTTGGTGTAAAGCTTATTGTAGGTTCCGTTCAGGATTCAATTGACCAGGGCCGCGTTGCTGAAGAAAAAGGGAAGAATGCCACCAGAAACGCTTTGCAAATCACAACCTTACTGGATGCGATCGAAACCAATAAAGTCGATTGTGCTATAGGCGGCGGAAGAAGGGATGAAGAAAAAGCCCGTGCAAAAGAACGCTTCTTTAGTCATCGTGACGACTTTGGGCAATGGGATCCAAAAAACCAACGCCCGGAATTGTGGAATCTTTTAAACGGAAAGCATTTCGAAGGGGAGCATTTCAGAGCTTTCCCAATAAGTAACTGGACCGAGATGGATGTGTGGAATTATATAAAACGTGAAAATATAAGCATTCCTTCCCTGTATTTTGCTCACGAAAGAGAAGTTGTGTTTCGCAGCAATTCCTGGATCCCGGTTTCAAAATATTTAAAGCTGGATGATGGTGAGAAAATAGAAAAGAAAAAGATACGTTTCAGAACCTTAGGAGATATAACCATCACTGGTGGAATAGAATCTGATGCTGATGATTTGGAAAAAATTGTACAGGAAGTTTCTGCAATGCGGAAGACAGAAAGAGGTGATCGCTCTGATGATAAGCGAAGTGAAACGGCGATGGAGGATAGAAAAAAGCAAGGATACTTTTAGTACGCTGATTACACTGATTATTTCTGATTTTACAGATTGGGTTAAAACGTATTATACTGATTAGAACGGATTTCAAGGATTATGGATCAGATAAAAGAATTATTATACGAGGAGGAGACCTATAAAGTAATAGGTGCTTGTATGAAAGTTCCTAGAGGTTTGGGGGCAGAATTTTTGGAGTCGGTTTATTAGGAGTCTTTAGAAAGGGAGTTAACGAACCAAGGTATTCACTTTGACAGACAAGTCAAACTGCAAATATCTTATAATGAACAGCCATTAAAAAAGTATTTTATAGCTGATTTTGTTAGTTATGAGAAAATACTTCTCGAAATAAAAGCTACTTCTTTTCTAATAAAAGATTTTGAAGCACAAACTATAAATTATTTGAAATCCACCGGATTGCCCGTCGGTATGTTGATCAATTTTGGACAGCAGAGTTTAACCTATAAAAGATTTATAAATACAAAATTTGCGTAATCGGTTGAAATCCGTGTAATGATTAGAGCCGAAAAATTGCAAGATTATAAAAATTAAGATTAAACAATGACAATAGATAATAATCAATTATTACGATTCACCACAGCAGGCTCCGTAGACGACGGAAAAAGTACTTTAATCGGAAGACTTTTGTATGATTCTAAGTCGATCTTTGAAGATCAGCTGGATTCCATTACTGTGACGAGTGCAAGAAAAGGACATGATGGTATTGATTTGGCCTTATTTACCGATGGTTTAAGGGACGAAAGAGAGCAGGGGATTACCATTGATGTAGCTTACCGGTACTTTACCACGCCCAAACGTAAATTTATAATTGCCGATACACCGGGGCATATTCAATATACCCGTAATATGGTGACCGGAGCTTCTACCGCTAATGCCGCGGTGATTCTTATTGATGCCCAGCACGGCGTAATCGAGCAAACGAAGAGACATTCTTTTATCGCCTCTTTGTTGAATATTCCTCACCTCATTGTATGCATCAACAAAATGGATTTGGTGGATTATTCTGAAGAGGTTTATAATAACATTATTGGGCAGTTTGAGGAATTTTCTTCAAAGCTGTTGATGAAAGATGTTCGTTTTATTCCCATTAGTGCCTTACTTGGAGATAATGTGGTAAATCGCTCCGAGAACATGATGTGGTATCAGAACGGCACTTTACTTAGTACTTTGGAAAACCTCCATATAAGCAGTGATATCAATAAAATTGACGCTCGTTTCCCTGTACAGACTGTATTAAGACCGCAGACTGCGGAATTCAGAGATTACAGGGGTTATGCCGGAAGAATCGTTAGTGGAATTTACAGAGTGGGCGATGAAGTAGCAGTGTTACCATCTGGATTTACGTCTAAGATCAATTCGATCAATGCAGGGGAACAGGAAGTGCAGGAAGCATATGCACCTATGAGTATTTCTATAACACTTGAAGACAATATAGATGTAAGCCGAGGGGATATGATTGTTAGAAAAAATAACCAACCTGAAATGAAGCAGGAATTTGATGTAATGTTATGTTGGCTTAATAATGTACCTGCAAAACCCCAGACTAAGTATACTATTATGCATACTTCAAATGAGGAAAGGGCAATGATAAAAGAGGTGGTATACAAAATGGACATCAACACCTTTGAACGTGATAGTGAAGATTCAAATTTAGAGATGAATGATATTGCCAGAGTTAAAATAAGAACTTCTCGAAGGCTAATGTTGGATTCTTATAGGGATAATCGTAATACAGGGAGTATTATTCTTATTGATGAAAATACTAATGAAACCGTTGCGGCTGGAATGGTAGTTTGATATCAGTTTTGGGGTATGGGTTCTTCCTTGTCTGTGTGATGGTATGGAGTTTTTAACCGCCCCATATTTATCCGTTACAAGTTTAGAAATATTTCAGGTTTGTTTTGGCCAGGGACATTAGCCAACGTGGCGATCTGTTACTTTTTAACCCGAATTTTTATACCCTTTACTTTTAATTAAAGAATTAATTAATGGGATATCCCGGTGTCTTTTTGTTTTAACAAACGAAAACATGCCCTGCCTGATATGATCATTGAGGCGGGCTTCACTTAAAAAGAGGAAGAAGCTTTAAAATATTTGTATGTGGTTCAAAACTTTCTCTGCCACATTTAAAACGATTCCTGATGTTTTTGAAGCTTTAAGGTTTCTTTAGTAATTGACTCATTGAGAAGTCTTATCTTTGCAGCTGTTTAAAATGTTAAAATCCCCATTTCTACATGATTGACTTCTCAAAGGAAAAAATAGCCGGAAATAAGGTTCTGGTTACCGGGGGCGCAGGTTTCATAGGTTCAAATCTTTGTGAAATCCTGCTTAGCCTTAACTCCAAATTAATTTGCCTCGATAATTTTGTCACCGGACACCGCCACAACCTCGAAGCCTTTCAGGATAATCCCGATTTTACCCTTATAGAAGGAGATATCCGCGACCTTGAAACCTGTAAAAAAGCTTGTGAAGGAGTGGATTATGTACTTCATCAGGCAGCTTTAGGTTCGGTGCCAAGATCTATAAATGATCCCATTACCAGTAACGAAGTAAATATTTCAGGTTTCCTGAATATGCTGGTTGCGGCACGTGATGCAGGGGTTAAACGCTTTGTATATGCAGCAAGTTCTTCTACCTATGGAGACTCAGAAAAACTCCCTAAAGTGGAAGATGAAATAGGAAAACCCCTCTCTCCCTATGCAATTACCAAATATGTAAATGAATTATATGCCGATATCTTTCAGAAGGCATATGATTTTGATACCATTGGCCTTAGATATTTTAATGTATTCGGCAGAAAACAGGATCCTAACGGGGCTTATGCTGCAGTCATTCCGAAATTCGTGATGCAGTTTATGAAGTATGAGAGTCCGGTGATAAATGGAGATGGAACCTATTCCAGAGATTTTACTTATATAGACAATGTGCTTCAGATGAACTTGCTGGCGATGACCACGGATAATCCTAAAGCAGTTAATGAAGTTTATAATACCGCAGTAGGCGATAGAACCAATCTGGTTGAACTAACCCAGTTGCTGAAAAAATACCTGGCTGAATATGATCCGGAAATTGCAAATGTAGAGGTAAAACACGGACCTAATCGACCCGGAGATATTCCGCATTCCCTTGCTTCAGTAGAAAAGGCTGAAGAACTTCTGGGTTATAAGCCAAGTCATAAAATTGAAGATGGGATAAAGGAAGCGATATCCTGGTATTGGAGTAATTTAAAGTAAAGTTGTAATGAAGTGAAGGCGTGACGAAGTATAAGTGTAACCTAGACAACGAGTTTTCTTTTAATTACTTTTTTACAGGTTCACAGCGTCACATGCTCACAATAAAGCCAAAAAACGAAATAATAAATGAACAATATTAAAATTGCAGTTATCGGTTTAGGCTATGTCGGTCTACCTCTTGCTAGATTATTTGCCACCAAATATCCGGTGCTAGGCTTTGATATTAATCAAGCGCGGGTTAAAGAATTGATGACTGGTCACGATTCTACTCTTGAGGTAGAAGATGATGTATTGCAATCGGCTTTAGTTCAAAAGGAAGGATTGCAAAATGGGAATGGTTTATATTGCTCCGCCGATCTTGAAGATATAGCAGATTGTAATTATTACATTATTACGGTTCCTACTCCTGTGGATAAAAATAATCGCCCTGATCTTACACCGTTATATAAAAGCAGTGAAACCGTAGCTAAGGTGCTTAAGAAAGGAGACACAGTTATTTATGAATCTACGGTATATCCCGGTGTTACAGAAGATGAATGTGTACCGGTACTTGAAAAATTTAGCGGTCTGACATTTAACGAGGATTTCTTTGTGGGTTATTCTCCTGAAAGAATTAATCCGGGTGATAAAGAGCATACCGTAGATAAAATATTAAAAGTTACTGCAGGTTCTACTCCTGAAACAGGAAAGAAAGTCAACCAGCTGTATGCGGAAGTGATTACTGCGGGTACACATCTGGCACCTACTATTAAAGTAGCCGAAGCTGCTAAAGTAATAGAGAATTCCCAGAGAGATATAAATATCGCCTTTGTAAATGAACTCGCCAAGATCTTCAATATGATGGGGATAGATACCCAGGATGTTTTGGAAGCGGCGGGTACGAAATGGAATTTTCTACCATTTAAACCCGGACTTGTTGGAGGGCACTGTATTGGAGTAGATCCTTACTATTTGGCACAAAAAGCCCAGGAAATCGGCTACCATCCGGAGATCATTCTTGCCGGGCGTAGAATGAACGACTCCATGGGGCAATATGTGGCTTCAGAAGTTGTTAAGCTTATGTTGCAGAATGACCAGAAGGTGAAAGGCGCTAATATTCTTGTAATGGGAATTACTTTTAAAGAGAATTGTCCGGATGTTAGAAATACTAAAGTGGTAGATGTTATTAAAAATCTGAAAGAGTATGGGACAAATGTTACTATCTATGATCCGTTAGCAAATCCTGTAGAAGTGAAACATGAATACGGACTGGACATGACTCGTGAATTATCTGATAAGAAATACGACGCTGTTGTTTTAGCCGTTGCCCATAAAGAATTCTTAGATCTGGATCTCGAGCAGTTGAAGAATGGAAGTACAGTTGTATATGATGTGAAGGGAGTGCTGGGGGATAGGTGTGATAAGAAGTTGTAATCTGGGAACGTTGTGAAGGAGTGATGATGTGACCATGTGAACGAGTAATAATGTGATTAAGTTTTGAATTTATAATTATAAAATTTGTATAATGAAATCACACAAAGAATTAACCGTTTACAATACAAGTGTTGATTTGGTTGTTGATATTTCTCAAATAAGTCGGAGTTTTCCGGAGTCCGAAAAATTCGGACTGACGGGTCAGATTAGAAGGGCGGCCATTTCAGTTCCATCTAATATTGCTGAGGGTGCGGCTAGATGTAGTAAAAAGGAATTTATCAGGTTTCTTTAAATTTCTTTAGGTTCAGTGGCAGAGATAGAAACTAAACCTGAGATTGCTTCTAGATTAAAATTTAAGAAAGAGACTCCGGAAGTTGCGGAGAAAATAATATATATCAGGAGAATGATGCTGAAAGTAATACAAAGTTTGAAGGAGTAATGTTGTGAAGTAGTAACGAAGTGATGCTGTGACGAAGTAAAAAATAAACTGCGTTTCTCCGTCACAAGGTCACTCCGTCACATATTAAAAGCAGAATTACTGTTTCAACTGAACGATTACCTGATTAAAAGATATAATATACAAATGACAAAAATAAAAAACATCTGTTGCATCGGCGCCGGTTACGTTGGAGGGCCAACAATGGCAGTGATCGCGCAAAAATGCCCTGAGATCGAGGTTACCGTTGTAGATATTAATGAGCAGAGAATTGCTGCTTGGAATGATGAGGGTGTAGAAAATATACCAATTTATGAGCCTGGTTTATCGGCGGTGGTTAAGGAGGCGAGAGGTAGAAACCTTTTCTTTTCTACCGATGTTGATGCTGCTATAGATAAGGCTGATATGATCTTTATTTCGGTGAATACGCCTACTAAAACTTATGGAATAGGTAAAGGAATGGCGGCCGATTTAAAATACATCGAACTTTGTGCCCGTCAAATTGCACGGGTATCGAAAACCGATAAAATTGTAATTGAAAAATCTACCTTGCCTGTACGTACTGCCGAAGCTTTAAAGAATATACTGGATAATACCGGAAACGGGGTGAACTATCAAATCCTTTCCAACCCTGAGTTCTTAGCGGAAGGAACTGCTGTGGATGACCTTGTTAATCCGGATAGAGTGCTTATTGGTGGAGATATAGATACTGAAAAGGGAAGAGAAGCGGTGGAAGCTTTAGTAGATGTATACGCCCATTGGGTGCCAAGGGAAAGATTGCTTACCACGAATGTATGGTCATCTGAGTTGTCAAAATTAACAGCCAATGCCTTTCTGGCCCAAAGAGTTTCGAGTATAAATGCGATGAGCGAATTGTGTGAGAAAACCGGGGCTGATGTGAATGAAGTAGCAAAAGCAGTAGGAATGGATTCGAGAATTGGTCCAAAATTCTTAAAATCCTCTGTTGGTTTTGGTGGCTCCTGTTTCCAAAAGGATATCCTAAACCTGGTTTATATCTCAAAATCCTTCGGATTAAATGAAGTGGCCGATTACTGGGAGCAGGTTATCTTGATGAATGATCATCAAAAAAGAAGGTTTGCGGCAAAGATGGTACAGACCTTATTTAATACTGTTTCCGGTAAGAAGATCGCTTTGCTGGGCTGGGCCTTTAAAAAGGACACCAACGATACCCGGGAATCGGCTGCAATCTATGTGGCAGACTATTTGTTGAATGAACAGGCCGAGATTGTAGTTTACGATCCTAAGGTGAAGGCCGAACAAATTTATGCTGACCTTGATTATTTAAACTCACGTTCATCTGAAGAGAATAGAGCAAGGGTGACAGTGGTAAATACGCCTTACGAAGCTACCAAAGAATCACATGCGGTTGCAGTTTTGACCGAGTGGGATGAGTTTATGGAATTAGACTGGAAGCAAATCTATAAAGAGATGCTGAAACCAGCTTTTCTTTTTGATGGTAGAAGATTATTGGAAAGAAAGACCAAGGAAGAAATAGGATTCGAATTTTATGCAATAGGTAATTAAAATAAACTAAAAATCTTAATTCATTGATAAAAAAAATTGTTTCCAAATACTTCGAAAGCTTTACTTATTTCTATTCGCACTTAAAGCACAGGGTTTTCGTAGTAGTGCTTTTTAGTATTCTTATTGGGATATTAGATGGATTTGGGCTTTCTATGTTTTTGCCATTATTGGAAATGGTAAATAATAGTGGTGAAGGTGTTGATGGTAGTAGCTTAGGTAAATTAAAGTTTATAGTAGATTTTATAGAAAACTTAGGGTTTAACCTTGATCTAGTTACTGTTCTCTCCTTTATGGTTTTTTTCTTCCTTTTTAAAGGGGTGATGCAATATATTTCTGGAGTTTATAAGGTTAAGGTTCAGCAATGGTTTATTGAGAGAATCAGAATTCAGAATGTTAAAGGTTTAAATAATCTTTCTTATAAATACTTCGCGAAATCTGATGTCGGCAGGATCCAAAACACTATGACCGGAGAAGTTGAAAGGGTAGCTGGAGCCTATTTTAATTACTTTAAAGCTTTTGAATATGCTATTTTAGTTACTGTATATATGGCATTTGCATTTTCCATGAATTCTCAATTTGCTGTTTTAGTAACAATTGGTGGTGGTTTAACCAATTTTCTTTATAAAAGACTATATCAAAATACCAAAGGTTTATCAAGAGAACTCACAGGGGAAAATAATGTTTTTCAGAGCTTAGTCATTCAAAATGTTGCAAATTATAAATATCTAAAGGCAACCGGAACTTTAAAAAAATATGGTAAAAAGCTAAAAAGTTCAATTCATAAGATTAAAGAAAATAATGTTAAGATAGGTGAACTTGATTCTTTATTAACCGCCGGGAGGGAACCAATATTAATTGTTGTGGTGGCCACGGTCATAGTAATTCAAACTTCTTTGTTAGGATCGGAATTAGGACCTATTTTGATTAGTTTATTATTTTTTTATCGGGCCCTCAACTACTTGATGCAGATGCAGGTAAGGTGGAACAAATTTTTAAGTGTTTCTGGTTCTCTGGAAAATATGCAGGAATTTGGGAAGGAACTTAAAAGAAATAAAGAAGATAAGGGAGAGCTGGAAATCAATGAAGAGATATCAGAGTTAGAATTTAATAATATTAATTTCTATTATGGAGAAAATAGGGTCCTTCGAGATTTAAATTTGAAAATAGAAAAAAATAAATCGATTGCTTTTGTTGGTGAAAGTGGAAGTGGTAAAACTACATTAGTTAATATTCTTGCCGGGCTATTACCGGTTACTTCTGGGGAATATTTAGTTAATCGAACAAGTAGTAAACAATTGAATATAGAAAAACTGCAAGAAAATATAGGCTATATTACTCAGGATCCGGTAATTTTCAATGAAACTATTTTTAATAATGTCACATTTTGGTCGAATAAGGATCAAAAATCATTAGATCGATTTTGGCAAGTTATTAAAGAGTCTGCGTTATTTGATTTCGTTAAAAATCTTCCTCAAAAAGAAGATACTGTATTAGAAAATAACGGTGCTAATTTAAGTGGAGGACAAAGACAAAGAATATCAATAGCTAGAGAATTATTCAAAGAGATTGATATTTTGATTTTAGATGAGGCTACCTCTGCTTTAGATTCCGAAACCGAGAAGGCAATTCAGAAGAGTATTGATGATCTTAAGGGCAAATATACAGTTGTGGTAGTAGCCCATAGAATATCCACCATTAAAAAT
Source organism: Salegentibacter profundi (assembly GCF_054121475.1). NCBI lineage: Bacteria > Pseudomonadati > Bacteroidota > Flavobacteriia > Flavobacteriales > Flavobacteriaceae > Salegentibacter > Salegentibacter profundi. The sequence continues at coordinate 9,642 of NZ_JBSYGG010000005.1, read as the reverse complement.
GCAGATAATATTGTAATTATGAATAAGGGGCAGATCAAAGAAAAAGGAAATTATAAGGAGCTACTGAAAGGGTCCGAATATTTTAGAAAATTGGTAGAATTACAGGAATTATAATTAAGTAAAATGGATATTTTAAGTTTAATTGGAAGAAGTCAGCCGTTATTTGATTCGGATATTACTCAATGGTCAGAAGAATTAAAAGATAAGGTCTCTGAATCCTCTTTTTTAGTACTAGGGGGAGCAGGTTCAATAGGGCAAGCTGTGACTAAAGAAATTTTTAAAAGAAATCCCAAAAAGCTTCATGTGGTTGATATAAGCGAAAACAACATGGTTGAACTTGTACGGGATATCCGGAGCTCTCAGGGATACATAGAGGGCGACTTCCAAACTTTCGCATTAGATCTTGGTTCTATTGAGTATGATGCATTTATTAAGGCGGACGGAAAATATGACTATGTGTTAAACCTTTCTGCACTTAAACACGTAAGAAGTGAAAAGGATCCATTTACCCTGATGCGAATGATTGATGTGAATATTTTTAATACAGACAAGACTATTCAACAGAGTATAAAAAATGGGACAAAAAAATATTTTTGTGTTTCTACAGATAAAGCTGCCAATCCTGTTAATATGATGGGGGCTTCCAAACGTATTATGGAAATGTTTTTAATGCGTAGAAGTAAAGAAATAGAAATATCTACTGCACGTTTTGCGAATGTGGCTTTTTCTGATGGTTCGTTATTGCACGGTTTCAATCAACGAATTCTGAAAAAGCAACCTATAGTGGCACCAAATGATGTAAAAAGGTACTTTGTTACTCCCCAGGAGAGCGGGGAGCTCTGTCTGATGTCCTGTATATTTGGAGAAAATCGTGATATTTTCTTCCCAAAATTAAGTGAAAATTTACACCTTATTTCTTTTGCAGATGTTGCTGTAAAGTATCTTAATCAAAGAGGTTATGAGCCGTACATTTGTAAAAATGAAGAAGAAGCCAGGGAATTGGTGAAAACTCTTCCTGAAGAAAATAAATGGCCGTGTCTTTTTACAGAAAGTGATACTACTGGGGAAAAAGACTTTGAGGAGTTTTTTACCGAAAAAGAAATTCTGGATACAGAAAGGTTTGAAAATCTAGGAATAATAAAGAATGAATATGTTGAACAGGACAAATTAGAGTTTTTCGAAAAAATTATTAATAATCTCCTCTCTAAGAAATCTTGGCAGAAGGATGAGATAGTTGATTTGTTTTTTGAAATGATTCCGAATTTTGGTCATAAGGAAACTGGCAAATATTTAGATTCTAAAATGTAATGGAGACTGCGAAAGAGGCTATATCATTTATAAGAGAATTCTATAATACTAAGGGTTTCATTCCTTTACATGAACCACGTTTTAGGGGGAATGAGAAAAAGTATCTTATGGAAACCATAGATTCAACTTTTGTATCATCGGTGGGGGCATATGTTGACAAGTTTGAAGTAATGATGCAGGGTATAACAAACACCAACCGTGCCGTTGCAGTGGTAAATGGTACAGCTGGAATACAAATCTCTTTAAGACTAGTCGGTGTTAAACCTGGAGATGAGGTGTTAACCCAGGCACTTACATTTGTGGCTACTGCTAATGCTATAGCTTATAATCAGGCATCACCACTTTTTTTAGATGTTGATAGAGATACAATGGGCTTATCACCAGATGCAGTGGCTGACTTTTTAGAAGAGTTTGGAGTTATTAGAGACGGTGAATGCTTTAATAAAAAAACAGGTAATAGAATTGGCGCCTGTTTACCCATGCATACATTCGGATTTCCGGTTAGAATAGATGAATTATCCGAAATTTGTGAAAAGTGGTCAATTCCAGTTATAGAAGATGCTGCAGAGTCATTAGGGAGTCTGTATAAAGGTAGGCCAACTGGAAGTTTTGGGAAATTAGGAGTATTCTCTTTTAACGGTAATAAAATTGTAACCAGTGGGGGGGGAGGAGCAATTGTGTCTAATGATCTGGATTATGGAAATCAGGCAAAGCATCTTACAACCACAGCAAAGAAGCCCCATACTTATGAGTATGTTCATAACGAATTAGGCTATAATTATAGAATGCCTAACTTAAATGCTGCTTTAGCCTGTGCACAATTGGAAAGTCTGGATAAGTTTATAGAAGCCAAAAGAAAATTGGCGGAGAGTTATCAAAAGTTCTTTAAGAACTCTAATGTCCAATTCAGAACAGAAGATATAGAAGCCAAAGCAAACTATTGGTTAATGTGTGTTCAATTAAATGATAGAAAAGAAAGAGATGCGTTTTTGAAATATACCAATGATGCTAAGGTTATGACGCGTCCTATTTGGAAACTAATGTACAAATTACCTATGTATAAAAACTGTATAAGGGACAAGCAAAAAAATGCTGAATTTCTTGAGGATCGAATTGTAAATATACCGAGCAGTGTTAAATAATAAAATTATACTTTCTGGTTATTCAGGTCATGGCCTTGTGGTGGCAGATGCAATTATTGAAACAGGTATGTTATTAATTGGATATACTGACTTAGAAAAAAAAGAAAGCAATCCTTTTGGATTAAAATATTTAGGTACAGAAAATAACCTATCAGATTCATATTGGAAAGAACAGCACAGGTTCATTGTTGGCATTGGAGATAATGCACTGAGAAGTAAATTAGCCTCTATGATATGTATGAAAGGCGGGCGCTTAACAAGTGTATGTCATCCTAGTGCCTGTATCTCAAAAACGGCAACAATTGGTGAGGGAACTTTCATTTCGGCTAATGCTAATATAAATTCCCTTGTAATTATAAACCAAAATTGCATAATTAATACAGGTGCCATAGTTGAGCATGAATGTAGAATATCAGATAATGTGCATATCGCTCCAGGAGCTGTACTGGCCGGTAACGTAAAAGTAGGAGAGAATAGTTTTATTGGAGCTAATTCTGTAATTAAACAAGGGATTAAAATAGGGCAAAATGTAATTGTTGGTGCGGGATCTGTAGTTATTAATGATATTCCCGATAATAAAAAGATTGTAGGTAATCCAGGTAAAGAAATATGAAAAATAAGGTTTTGATTATCGCAGAAGCAGGAGTGAACCATAATGGTAATATAGAAACTGCTAAAGAATTAATTGATAAGGCATCGAATGCAGGTGCAGACTTTGTGAAATTTCAAACTTTTAAAGCAAGTGGGCTTGTCACTAAAAGTGCAGAAAGAGCAGAATACCAAAATAGTAATACGGAAAATAACGATTCTCAGTATGAAATGTTGAAGAAGCTGGAACTTTCAGAAGAGGCGCATAATATTCTAATAGAATATTGTAGGTCAAAGGGAATCAAGTTTCTTTCAACTGGTTTCGATTTAGATACACTTGAGTTTCTCAATAATCTGAATATCGAGTTATTTAAAATACCTTCCGGAGAAATCACAAACCTACCTTATTTAAGAAAGATTGCCAGTTTCAACAAACCTGTAGTTATGTCAACAGGAATGGCTAGTATGGAGGAGGTAGCTGAGGCTTTTAATGTACTTGTAAATGAAGGACTAAAAAAGGAAAATATTACAATTGTACACTGTAATACGGAGTATCCAACTCCTATGGAAGATGTCAACTTAAAGGCGATGAATACCATAGGAGAGGAACTTGGTGTTAAAATTGGTTATTCAGATCATACCTTGGGCATTGAGGTTCCGATAGCGGCTGTTGCTTTGGGGGCAAAAGTGATAGAAAAACATTTCACTTTGAACAGAAATTTACCTGGACCGGACCATAGAGCGTCATTGGAACCAGATGAATTAAAGTTGATGGTTGAGTTTATAAGAAATATAGAAAAAGCTATCTCAGGAAATGGTAAAAAAGAACCCTCCAAATCTGAAATGAAGAATAAGGATATTGCCAGGAAGAGTATTATTGCCTCGAAAGAGATTAAAAAAGGTGATAAATTTAATGAGGATAATTTAACCGTAAAGCGTCCAGGAAATGGAATAAGTCCAATGGAATGGGACAATGTGTTAGGTCAAACTGCAAATAGGGACTTTAAGGAGGACGAATTGATAGAATTAATTTAATTTGAGAAAAATAGCCGTTATAACTGGAACAAGAGCTGAGTTTGGAATATTAACACCATTGCTGAAGAAAATAAGGAATAATCCAGACTTAGAATTACAGATTGTTGCTTGTGCAATGCACTTGTCACCTGAGTTTGGATATACCTTAAGAGATATTGAATCTTCAGGATTTACAGTTGATAAAAAAGTAGAATGCTTATTATCTTCAGACAGTGCTGTAGGAGTTTCAAAATCTATAGGTTTAGCCCTTATAAGTTTTGCAGAGGTTTTTGAAGAAATGAGTCCAGATCTCATCATTATTTTAGGAGATAGATCGGAGATGTTAGCCGCAGCTACAGGAGCGACCATAGCAAACATTCCTATTGCTCATATTCATGGAGGAGAAACTACAGAAGGCGCCTACGATGAAAGTTTGAGACATGCAATAACAAAAATGAGTTATTTGCACTTTGCTTCAACAAATACATATAAAAAACGGATAATTCAATTGGGTGAATCACCGGACCGAGTCTATAATGTCGGTGCACTCGGGTTGGATTCGGTTAAAGAGTTAGAACTTTTAAATAAAGAAGAATTTCAGAATTCAATAGGTTTTAATTTAGAAAAAAGGAATATCCTAATCACCTATCATCCTGTAACACTGGAAACCAAAACCGCAAGTTCCCAATTCGAGAGTATCTTAAACGCTTTAGAGGAATTAAAAGACACTAATTTCATATTTACACATGCAAACTCTGATAAGGAAGGTCGTGTTATAAATAGAATGATAGAGGAGTACGTTTCTAATCATAGCGATAAAGCGATATCTTTTAAATCTATGGGGCAGCTTAGGTACCTTTCTGCATTAAAGCATGTCGACATGGTTTTGGGCAATTCTTCCAGCGGTATTTTAGAAGCTCCTTTTTTTAATATTCCTACTATAGATATCGGAGATCGGCAAAAAGGGAGGATTGCTTCAGAAAGTGTAATACATAGTGAAGTAGATTCAAAAGCAATTTCTAAAGCTATAGAAAAGGCTTTTGATTTTGATTTCCGTAAATCAATTCAGAAACAGGAACAGGTCTATGGTAATGGGAATTCCTCTGGTAAAATTCTGGAAGTAATATTGCAAGCCAAGATTGAAGATTTGAAAAAGCCGTTTTATGATATTAATTTTTAGGAAATGAATCAAAAGATACTTATTAACGAAAAGAAAACGATTAAGGACGCTTTAATAAAGCTAAATTCTATAAGGGATGTGAGCCGCCTTATTTTATTTGTTGAAGATAGAAATGAGAAGGTGTTAGGCTCATTGACAGATGGAGATATAAGAAGGTCATTAGCAAAAGACGGAGATCTACAGAAAACTGTTGGAGAGATTTGTAATAAAAATTTTGTTTTTGAATATGAAAAAGAGGGTTTTCTAGATCTGAAATTATTTCGTAAAAGGGACATTAAGATCTTACCTATTGTTGATTCTGATATGAGGCTAGTAAGAATTATAGACCTTGATAGAACCAAATCTATATTGCCATTAGAATGTATGATAATGGCGGGAGGTCGAGGTAAAAGGTTAAGTCCTTTAACAGACAAAGTACCGAAACCTATGTTACTTCTTGGTAACAAACCAATTATCGAGCATAATATTGATAGATTGATTTCTTATGGGATCAAAAAAATATATATATCGGTTAAATATCTTGGTGAGCAAATTCAGGAATATTTTGGAGATGGAAGTAATAAAGGAATAAGCATAGAATATATTTGGGAGGATGAGCCTCTTGGAACTGCCGGTGCCTTGTCTTTAGTAGATGAATTTAAAACTGATAAGGTACTTCTGATGAATAGTGACTTATTTACTGATGTTGATTTTGAAGACCTGTTTATCGATTTGGTAAATAATGATGCGGATATGGCTGTTGCTTCAATGGAGTATAAGATAGATGTTCCTTATGCAGTATTTGAAACTGAAGATGATAAAGTAATTAATTTTAAGGAAAAACCATCATATGTCTATCATTCTAATGCGGGTATATATATCCTGAAAAAGAAATTGATAGACAAGATTCCTAAAAATGAGTTTTATGATATCACAGATTTGATGGAAAACCTTGTAAAAGAAGGGGGGAAACTTATTCATAACCCGATTGTTGGGTATTGGATTGATATTGGAAAACCTGTCGATTACAAACAAGCTCAGGAATTTGTAAAACATTTAAATTAATGCTAATAGTAATTCCTGCTAGAGGTGGCTCGAAAGGTGTACCTGGTAAAAATATTAAAAAATTAAATGGGAAGCCTCTTATTCATTATACCATAGAGGCTGCGAGAGAGCTTTTTAGTGATGAGGATATTATTGTAAGTACCGAAGATGAAAAAATAAAGAAAACTGTAGAAGAAATCGGCCTTAAAGTACCTTTTTTAAGGCCCCCCGAACTTGCGGCCGATACTTCAGGAACGCAGGAAGTTATAATTCACGCTTTAGATTTTATGCAATCTTTAGGGAAAAAGTATTCTACTGTTTTACTTCTTCAACCAACTTCTCCATTTCGTACGGCTAACCATATAAAAGAGGCTATTGAAATTTATAAACAGGACCCTGATCAAATTGACATGGTTGTTTCAGTTAAAGAAACTAAAGCTAATCCCTATTATGTTTTGAGAGAAGAAAATAAGCAAGGGTATTTAGAAGTCTCAAAAAGAGGTCAGTTTACAAGAAGGCAGGATTGTCCTAAAGTATGGGAACTTAATGGTGCAATATATGTTATCAATGCTAAAAGTATTAAAAAATCAGCTTTATCTGAAATTAAGAAGGTTCGAAAATATGTCATGGGTGAATATCCTTCCCATGATATTGATACAATGTTAGATTGGTCTATTGCAGAAACAATCTTGTCTAAAAAGATAATACGTTGATAAACGTTTTTAAAAACATACTTCTTCTAAATCAGATAAATTGGCTATATGAAAGTAGTGTTTTATTTCGCAAAAATCTTAAGAAATTCTCACCTTGAAATTTTTGAATTGGATAAATTGGTTAGTAAGGGCTATGAGGTAATCCTTTTAGATTTAACAAAAATGCATGGAGGGAGAGCTACGTGTGATAACGAATTTATGCTTAGTTTAATTACACAATGTTATTCCAAGGAGGATTTAACTAATTTTGTTAGAAACCTTGGTTCTGAGCCTGTAATATATGTTTGTAATGATAGTTATTTAACTAAACCTTACGACAGCTTAAATATATTGAAAAGAGATCAAGACAGGATTTTGGGATTTCGTACTAAAACCATCCCTATTCAGCATAAAAATTTAAGCATTTTAAAAAGAGTTTTAAGGGCTACTTTTCGGAGAGATAATATTTTTCATTCACTATTTCAAAAAGTTTATAAATTTAAAAGAAATTACCTTATTCCAGATTACTTCTTATGCAGTACTAATTATGACTTGCCTCTTAAGATCGCTTTAACTCTAAAAAAGGAAAATATAATCATTGCTCATGCAGATGACATAAACAAGACATTAAAAGTTGATTCTTCTGCTAAAACCAATCAAAGAACCGGGGTTTTTCTAGATCAATTACTTCCAATAGCATATAAAAATCATTTTCCAGATAAATATTTTGAACAATATTATGAAAAATTGGGGAAATCATTGGATGCACTAAAAGTTGAGTTTGATTTAGATGAAATTTTAATAGCAGAACATCCTGAAAGCAAAATTTACTCTGAAAAATTAAAAGATAAATTTAAAGGCTATTCCAGACTAAGAGGGAGGACTCACGAATTAATAAGAGATTCAAGTGTGGTATTCGCTCATTTTAGCACATCTATAGGCTTTGCAGCTTTTTACCAAAAGCCTATTGTTATGCTTAAGGATCGGAAATTTGAAGATGTTGAAAGGATCTCTCTTGCCATGAAGTCTTTTGTAGATATGTTAAATTTGCCAATTATGGATATGGATACCAGAAATACAAAAGCACTTATCGACCTCTCTGTGGATAAAAAGTCATATGATGATTATATTAAAAAGTTTTTAAAGGACGGTATAGTTAACGAAAACTCATATTATTATGCAATCAGGAAAATCCATAGTGATATTTCTTTTAGTCGATAAAGTTTAGCATTTAAATGTCAAAGTCATTATTTATCTTATCTACTCCGTCTCAGGCTTTCTTTCTTAGTTTGACGGCTAACCTTGTTCCAAAAGATTCTATTCTTGTGCTTACCGTTAAGAAGAAAGAGAAAGAAGGAGAAATGCTGAGATATTTAAATCACCTGAATTGGGGAAAAATTCTCATTTGGTATATTCCATGTGGCAATTCTAATAGTGAATATTTAAAAGTTATTTCCTTTAAAGTAAATTTGATAAAGCTAAAACTGAAAAACAGAAATATACAAAATGTTTTTTTCGGCAGCTACTTAAATATTTATCATTTGAGCATTGTCGCTGAATTCGAGAAAGGCAGAAATTTATGTTTATTATATGATGGCTTACAAATTATATCGGTAGCTAAAGCTAGAAATACAGGTGATTTTGAATTAATCAATTATCCATTACTTCATCGATTACTCGGATTTAATAAACCTAAGTTAGAATCAATAAAATATATTACGCCTGTGCCTCTTTACGAAATCGGGAATAATGATTCTTATGTAGTAATTAAGAGAGAATCAGAACTAAAGAAAAAAAAGGAAATTGATGACCAATTGATTTATTTTATTGGCCAGCCATTACCAAATATAGGTGTTATATCGAAGGAGTTCTATCTTGAAAAGATAAATCAGCTTAGCAAGAAGTTTCCGAATAAAAGTTTAGTTTATATACCGCACCCGAGAGAAGATTCCGAGATTGTCAAAATAATTGGAGATCGGTTTAAAATTATAAAATTCAACAATATCTTTGAGAAAGAATATATTGCGGCCAAAATTGTTCCCGAGAAAATTTGCTCTTTTTATAGTTCAGTACTCTTAAATCTACTTTTTTTGAATTCGGAATCAGAAGTAATTGCGCTTAATATTCCAGAGTCAGAAATTAAACACAAACAACTTCGTGGGCATATAAATAATATTTATAAATATTTTGATGATATCGAATTAGAAAAATTTTCAATAATTAAATAGGTGCATCTATTTTTATTAATAGCTATAAAATCGAAGAATTATTAAGTTTAGAAAAATAGAATAAAATATTAAACTCGATCGTTATTGTTGAAGCGTACTGCTTATAATATTTAAAATTAATTGGAATGGAATTAATTAAAAGCAAATGCAAGGTCGAAATACAAAGTGATTTTCAGAGGTATAATCCTGGTATTTTTAATTTTAGAAATTTCATTGAATTATTTCTAATCCAACCGTGTTTTAGATATATGGTCTTCTTTAGGGTTAGTACAAATTATTCAAAAAAACATTTATTTGGCTTAATTTCCCGAATCTGGTATAATTTCTTGAAATCTCGTTTTGGTTTGCAGGTTTATTTGATGGCCAAAATTGGTAAAGGGTTTAGGTTAATGGATATCTCGGATCGATTTGTGCCAGTGATTTCGGTCGGTTAGTGCCAGGCATTTCGGTTCAAATTGTGCCACTTT
>NZ_JBSYGG010000004.1:356886-400747 GCF_054121475.1 Salegentibacter profundi | reverse complement strand
TACTGCTATTTGTGGGAGAGTATGTCACCGCCTTTTTTTTAAACCCTTCATCATTTATTTGGTGAAGGGTTTTTTTGTGGATTAAAGTGAAGGAGAGAAGACCCAGGAAACGTTTTTCTTAACTTCTTTTATTGGTAGCCCCAGGTAAAGTACTAGCATATTTCCATTAGCCTTTTCAACTCTTTTAAAGCACCTTTAACTTCCCGTTCTCCAAGAATACCACACTATAAATATACTAGACTTTATAAAAAAATTAAGAAAAGAAGTAATAGATTAAATGATTTTTACTTAAATTCAATCCTTAAAATACATTTTTTGATATTATTCCTAAAAATCTTTATTTCATGAGAACCTTCATCTTTTTACTTTTTCTCTTTACCACCTTTAGCCAATATGCTCAGGATATCCCTTCACGGTGGGATGAATTAACAGCCAGTGATTGGCCATTAGCAATGGAGAAATCCAATAAAACCATAATTCTCCCTATCGGTGTTCTGGAAAAGCATGGGCCACATGCACCAATGGGATCGGATCTAATCCGGGCCAGGGAATGGGCAGACCGAGTGACTCAGGAAGAATATGCAGTGGTTTTTCCAGATTATTTTTATGGCCAGTTGAACGAGGCTAAACACCTGCCCGGGACCTTTTCTTTGCCTCCTGAATTAACTATGGAACTTTTAGAGGCAACTTGTGAAGAGTTGGGCAGAAATGGTTTTGAAAGGATAATGATTATCAACGGCCATGGCGGTAACCCCTCTATGCTTAGATATTTTGTACAAAACCAAATGGCAAGCCAAAGAGATTATGCAGTATACTTTTATGACCCCAATACGGATCCTGATTTTCAAAAAGAATTAAATTCCCTAAGGAAAACTGATCCAGCAGGGGATATGCATGGAGGAGAATCAGAAACATCTGTTTTGCTATATCTGCGCCCGGAATTAGTACAATTGGATAGGGCCACCAATGAATCGGGTGCTGACCAGGAAAGGCTGCCAAAAATTCCAAATGTGTATACCGGTATCTGGTGGTATGCCTCCTTTCCGTATCATTATGCAGGAGAAGCTGAAAAGGCCTCCGCAGAACTTGGTAAATTGGTTACTGAACATAAAGTGGCCTCAATGGTGGAAGCCCTTCGCGCTATAAAGGCTGATGAGAAAACCCTTGAACTTCAACAGGAATTTTACAACCAGGTCGAGGAGCTTTCCCAGGAGGACTAATCCACAGGAAATTTAAACTAATCAAAAACTGCTTTTACTATAGTAAGAATTCCTTTAAACATTAGAATTATTGCAGCAATCAGGGCAAGCAAACCAATGATCAATACAGGAATGTACCAGGGGTGGTGCTGATTATTAAATGCGGTAAATAAAACACTGGGGCCAATTAATGATAATGGCAAGGCAATGCCCAGGAATTTTAAACCTTTACCAAGTACCTTTTTGTTTGTGTGTTTCATTGTTAGATTTTTATTCTACAATATACGTGGTGGTATCCACTTCTGAAAGATGAAAGTAACCAAAAGGATAATTCGCCTTATCAGATTGGTTTATGACGTTTCCTTTAACCGTTGCCGGTTGGGTTTCAAAGGGGCCACCACTATTCTCCCCAATTTGTGCCCTTAGAATAAAGAGGTACTCATAATAGGATTTAGAAATGCCGTACATCTCTATGTCTATACTATCGCCCGAAGTAATGTCTTCATTGGAATAGTACCCAAAGATCTGGTTACCATCGGTAAATTTGTCCTCATAAATTTCCAGGCTAATTTTGTCATTTCTAAAGATAAAAAGATAGTAGTTAGGTTCCTCAGCAGGATCGGTATAAAATACTTTAACTTCAATCTCATCACCGCTGAAACCTCCGGTTGCTGTCTGTTCAATAAAATCGATATCGGTAACCCCGGTCATTGTTTCAGTAGCGGTATAAAGCTGATCTTTATACACAATTTCTAATTCATAGGTCTTTCCGGGGGTTGGTTTGAGCTTTTCATTAATATAATAGCCTTCAGAAGTATGCATGAAATTATATACAATACCTGATTCCGAAATTATCTTTACCGAAGCATCCTCAACAGGTGGTATATCCTTGTCATAAAAAGGAGCTGTTTCTGTTAGCCTTATTTGCTGGATATTATTTTCGGTTTCCTTAAAAGATAATATGGAAGCCTCTACCACTAATCGAGGTTCACTCTCGTCTAATGGAACGTCCACTACATCTTCACAAGAGCTGATAAGGAAAATAAGGACAAGACCTGATATTTTTAAAAGCGTTTTCATGTTAAAAACTAAAGTTATAGGTGATCGAGGGGATAATTCCGAATAAACTTAATCTTATGGCTTCATTTACGCCAGTATCGCTATTTTCTTTAAAGGTAAGGGAATAAGCATTTTTCCGGTTATAAACATTATATATTCCAAAGCTCCAGGAGGATTTAAAATCCTTTTCCGTAGAATTTTTCGGGTTATAACTGGCTGAAAGATCTAATCTGTGATAGGCCGGTAGCCTATTGCTATTTCGCTTTGCATAAACCGGCACGGTAATATTTTCATAATTATACTGTGCGGTCGGGAAGGTGGAAGGCAGCCCGGTTTGAAAACTGAAATTTGCATGGAACTCCCATTTTTTACTCCACTCATAACTGGCCGTAAGGCTTATATCGTGTGTTTTATCATAATTGGAATAATACCAATTACCACCATTAATACCCGTTTCTATGGGAGTTCTGCCCGGTGTTTTTTGCTGTGCCCTGGAAAGCGTATAAGCCAGCCATCCTGTAAACCTGCCTTCATTTTTTCTTAAAAGGATTTCCATACCATAGGCCCTGGATTTTCCGTTGAGAATTACCCTTTCTATATGATCATTAGCAATGAGGTTCGCCCCGTTTACATAATCGATACGGTTCTTTATCTTTTTGTAAAAGGTTTCAGCCTCCAGGGAATAGGTTCCATCCTTAAAATTTTGGAAGTACCCAAAGGCATATTGATCCAGGATCTGAGGTTCTATAAAGGGGCCACTGGGGGTCCAGACGTCAAGGGGCGTTGGAGAACTGGTATTGGAGATAAGATGAAGATATTGGGACATTCTGTTGTAACTAGCTTTTATCGATTGATTATCGTTAAAGCTATAGGCCATGGAAAATCGCGGTTCAAAATTGCCAAACGAACTGATTATTTCCCCTCTTTGGAAGTCCTGGGAGCCGATGGGGGTTGCTTCCTGATAAATATCCCTGTCCTCATTGTACACCACTGGAGAATCATTTTCATAGGTACTCAGCTTTTCGGGACCCAACCGGTAAAAACCACTATACCTCAATCCGTACTCTGCTGAGAGATTTTCGGAGATGGTATGGGTTGCGGATAAATAAATTGCAGTTTCGAAAGCATACTTATTGCTCAGCTTAAAATAGTTTATTCCTGAATTCTCATCTATGGGTTCGATCTCGCCCGGATTAAAATCGTAATAGGTATTTTGCAGCCCATATTTTAGCTGAAAAGTATCGTTAAGATAATGGTCAAAATCGTATTTAAGATTGAGATTCTTTATTCCACTATCCCAGTTAAACCCTACAAACCCCAGGGTTAATCCATAATAGTAATCACTGTAAATAAGAGAAAGATTAGAGAATATATTATCACTGAAAATATGGTTCCATCTTAAGTTCAAAACGGTATTCCCATAAGTGTTTTTGAAATTTCGACTTAATGAAAAGACATCCCTTCCAAAATAACCTGAGAAAAATAATTTGTTGTCATCATCCAATCTATAACTCAACTTGGTATTAAGATCATAGAAATACGCGGAGTTTTCGTTGTCGGTGAATTTGAGAAATAGATGGGCATAGGAACTCCGTCCTCCAATAAGAAAAGAACCTTTGTCCTTGACTATAGGACCTTCAGCGAGAAGACGGCTTGAGATCGCACCAATGCCACCTTGCATTTTAAATTCTCTGCTATTGCCATCTCGTTGGTAAATATCCAGGACCGAAGATACTCTTCCCCCGTATTTGGCCGGAATCCCTCCTTTGTAAAGTTTGAGGTCCTTTATGGCATCGGGATTGAAAACAGAGAAAAAACCAAATAAATGGGAAGAGTTATAAATGGTAGCCTCATCAAGTAGGATCAGGTTTTGGTCCACAGCGCCCCCGCGAACATTAAATCCTGAGGAACCTTCTCCGGCGTTTGAAACCCCGGGCAGAAGCAGTAAGGATTTAATGACATCCACTTCCCCAAAAATAACCGGCATTTTCTGAATGGTATTAATCGAAAGCTTATTAAGACTCATTTCAGGCTTTCTGATATTGAGTCCGTCGGATCTTTGGCTGATCACTATTTCATCAAGATATTCCGAACTTTCATTTAATTCAAAATTGAGATTAGTCTGACCGGGTATAGTTATTTTTTCTGAAATGGTCTGGTAACCGAGATAGGAGATTACCAGTTCATAGGTTCCCTGGGGTAACTTCAAGGAATAGAATCCGTATTCATTAGTAACGACCCCGGTATTCAAAGAGGGGATGAGCACATTAACGCCAATGAGGGTTTCATTACTGGAGGCATCTGTAATGGTGCCGTTAAGCGTATAGCTTTCCTGGGCAAGGCTCGTCAGGGCAAAGCAATAAGCTAAAATAAAAAGGTAAAAATTTTGTTTCAATTTTTGAGTTAAAGATAGAACAGCTTAAATCAATTTAAAAATACTAAACACTAATTTAGGTTTTGTTTAATGCCAGCCTTTTAAAGGATAAAAAGAAAAAAAGCCGGAGCTAATCCGGCTTTTTTTAATTATTCTGGCTTTACTAAGCAATAATATTATTGAGGGTTTTGCTCGGTCTCATTGCCTCAACGGTGAGTTGCTCGTCTGGCTTATAATATCCCCCGATATCCACAGGGGATCCCTGAGCATCGATCAGTTCTTCATTGATCTTGGCTTCATTTTCTTCAAGTGATTCTGCAAGCTTGCTAAAATGCGCTTTTAAATCGGAATCCTTGTCCTGTGCGGCAAGTGCCTGAGCCCAGTATAGACCTAGGTAAAAATGGCTGCCCCGGTTATCAATTTCATTGACTTTTCTTGAAGGGGATTTACTGTTTTCAAGGAATTTATCCGTGGCATCATCAAGAGTTTCAGATAAAACCAGGGCTTTTTTATTATCGTATTTATTTCCCAGATGTTCCAGGGAAGCAGCAAGGGCCAGGAATTCTCCCAGGGAATCCCATCGCAGGTGTCCTTCCTTTACAAACTGCTGTACGTGCTTGGGTGCTGAACCTCCGGCTCCAGTTTCAAATAATCCTCCGCCATTCATAAGCGGTACAATAGAGAGCATCTTGGCACTGGTTCCTACCTCTAATATCGGAAATAAATCAGTTAAATAGTCGCGAAGTACATTTCCGGTAACCGAGATGGTATCTTTACCTTCTTTTACTCTTTCCAGGGTAAATCGCGTTGCCTGTTCCACCGACATTATTCGAATATCGATATCCGATGTGTCGTGATCAGGAAGGTACTTATTAACTTTCTTAATTAACTCCGCATCATGAGCACGGTTTTCGTCAAGCCAGAAAACCGCTGGCATTCCGGTTGCTTTAGCCCGATTAACAGCGAGTTTGATCCAGTCCTGAATAGGCGCATCCTTTACCTGGCACATTCTCCAGATATCACCATTTTCTACTTCGTGCTCAAGGAGTGTATTTCCGTTGCTGTTGATAACTTTTACGGTACCATCAGCAGGAATTTCGAAGGTTTTATCGTGAGAACCATATTCTTCGGCTTTTTGGGCCATTAATCCAACATTCGGAACTGTCCCCATAGTTGTTGGGTCAAAAGCTCCGTGTTTTTTGCAGAATTGGATCGTTTCTTCATACAGTGGTGCATAACTACTATCTGGGATCACGGCTTTGGTGTCCTGAGTTTCATCATTCTTATTCCACATTTGACCTGAAGTTCTTATCATGGCAGGCATGGAGGCATCAATAATAACGTCACTTGGCACGTGCAGATTGGTTATTCCCTTATCTGAATTCACCATGGCGACATCCGGGCCATCCTCCAGATCCTTTTTGATTGCTGCTTCAATTTCACTTCTTTTCTCAGAAGGTAAATTATCCAGCGCGTTGATCACATCTCCCAATCCACTATTTGGATCTCCTCCGGCATTTTTGATTTCCTCTCCGTATTTTTGAAAAACATCCTCGAAGAAAACTTTCACAGCATGGCCAAAAATAATGGGGTCAGAAACCTTCATCATAGTAGCTTTCATGTGCAGGGAGAAAAGCACGCCTTTATCTTCAGCATCCTTTACCTGTTCCTTTAAAAAAGCAATGAGCTTTTTCTTACTCATAAAAGTGCCATCGATGATTTCTCCTTCCAAAAGCGCAAGATTGTCTTTAAGGACTTTCTTTGATCCATCTTTACCGGTGAATTCGATATTTACCTTGGTGGGTTCGGATAAAGTTACCGATTTTTCGTTCGCTTTAAAGTCTCCAGAGTCCATAGTGGCTACGTGGGATTTAGAATCCGAACTCCATTCCCCCATTTTATGGGGATGTTTTTTTGCGAAATTCTTAACGGCTTTTGGAGCCCTTCTATCTGAATTCCCTTCTCTGAGAACCGGGTTTACGGCGCTCCCTTTTACCTTATCGTATTTAGCCTTTACCTGCTTCTGATCTTCGGTTTTAGGCTCATCTGGGTAATCAGGCAGGGCATAACCTTTTTCCTGAAGTTCCTTGATAGCGGCTTTTAGTTGAGGGATCGAAGCACTAATATTAGGAAGTTTTATGATATTGGCTTCAGGTTTTTTAGCAAGCTCCCCTAGTTCGGCCAGGGCATCACTGACTTTTTGATCAGCTTTGAGGCTATCTGGAAATTGGGCGAGAATCCGACCTGCCAGGGAGATGTCCTTTGTTTCCAGGCTAACTCCCGCTGCCTTTGTATAGGCTTGTACTATAGGAAGAAATGAGTAAGTTGCCAGGGCAGGGGCTTCATCTGTTTTGGTATAAATAATTTTGGTTTCTTGTGTCATCCTTTAATTTTTATCGGTATAATTTATTTATGCTTAAACTCCAGAAACGCCCGCAGAAATCCCGGGCGTCATACATCCGTGCAATATAATATTTTTCAAGCTTTTATCATAGTTAAGCCTCGCGAATAAGAGGTCGCCGAGGAGGATTTAAAACAAATAAAAGCCATTTCATCTTAATTGCTAAAATGAAATGGCTTCAGTGAAGTGTCACCCGATCACTGAATGTTTAAATTCATTATAGGACAAAAGCCCTGGTGGGGTGAACTTCAAAATGATTTTTACCTTTCAAACTATTTTTGACATTGCAAAAAATGAGCGTTATATAGAAGATAAAAATCCGATGTAAAGAACTTAACCTTACATCAAGGGTTTAAAGCTTAAAATTCTTGTGTCATTCTCAGCTTTAATATGAATTCCTAAGTCTAAATTTACAAAGAAATAAATCATGTTATTCTAATGATTTTGTTAAATATTAAACTGGAAAGTGCTAAATAGATAAAAAGAAAAAGCCCCGAAAAATCGGGGCTCTTAGCTATATTGAAGAAAAATGAATTATCTTTTTGCTTCTTTAATTCGTGCTTTTTTACCGGTAAGACCTCTAAAGTAATAGATACGTGCTCTTCTTACTTTACCTCGCTTGTTGACCTCAATTTTTTGAATTGCAGGCAGATTCACCGGGAATATACGCTCCACTCCAACAGTACCACTCATCTTTCTGATGGTAAAGGTTTGAGAAGACCCTGATCCTCTTTTTTGGATCACCACTCCTCTAAAGAACTGGGTACGGGTTTTTTGCCCCTCTTTAATTTCGTAAAAAACAGTGATAGTATCACCGGCTGAAAATTCAGGGAAATCTTTTTTAGCTACGAATTCGTCCTGTACAAATTTAATTAACGATTCCATCGATATATTTTTAAGATATGATCCAAAACAACATTTACGGTTTTCGCCAGAGGTTATTTTAGAATGAGTGCAAAATTACAAATTAAAATATTAAAAACAAGTCGGGGAGGAACTTATTTTTCTGATTCATCCAGCAGATCGGGTCTGAGTTTTTTTGTGCGCTCCCAGGCCTGATCTTCCCGCCATTGCTCAATTTTCGGGAAATTCCCGGAAGTTAGAACTTCCGGAACTTTCCAGCCTTTATATTCAGCCGGGCGAGTGTAAACCGGCGGGGCCAAAAGATTATCCTGAAAAGAATCGGTTAAGGCCGAGGTTTCATTGCCGAGCACCCCTGGAATGAGTCTAATGATGGCATCACAAAGGACGGCGGCCCCCAGTTCTCCCCCGGAAAGCACATAGTCGCCAATAGAGATTTCGCGAGTGATAAAATGATCCCTCACCCGTTGATCCACACCTTTATAATGGCCACAGAGGATAATAAGGTTTTGATGAAGCGAAAGCTGGTTCGCCGTCTTTTGTTTTAGAGGTTCTCCATCGGGCGTCATATAAATGACTTCATCGTAGGCTCTCTCGCTTTTAAGTTTGGTGATGCATTTATCGATGGGTTCTACCATCATCACCATTCCTGCACCTCCGCCAAATTGGTAATCATCAATTTGTTTATAATTATCAGTGACGTAATCCCTTAGGTTATGTATATGTATTTCAACCAATCCCTTTTCTATAGCCCTTTTCAAAATGGAAGCCTCAAAGGGGCTTCTTAGCAGATCGGGGACAACCGTAATTATATCTATCCGCATAGGATGTCTTTAGAGGTTATTAGCAATAGCTTTAGCTGCTGGCGTTTTTATTTCGCTCGTCCTGAAGCATCCTGCCAAGCCGTTGTTCTTTTTCCAGGGCTTTGGAGCGGTAAAGATCAAATTCTTTTTCTGTTTCAGCTAAACGTTTACGAGCTTCCCGGGTCGTAGCGTGGGAATTTTTATAGCGGTAAATAAAAAATAACAAGGCCAATAATAAGATTCCTACAACGCCCCACATCATTCCCATATAACTGCCTTTGCTCATTGGCATACCAAGGAATTTGATAGCGTCTTTCTCCGCATTTACCTTTTCAAGCTCTTGCTGGGTGGCCTGTAGTTCTTCTTTCAGGGATTCAATTTCTGCAACCTGCTGGTTGGCAGTGTTTTTCTGAGTTTCTATCTCTGCTCGTAATTCATCGAAATACCGGTTGGTGTTGTTTTTCAATCTTTCTAAAGCTTCATAATCCACTACTTTGTAGCCCTGGTAATTATTTGAGCTTTCAATCAGTTCATTGAATTCTTCCTGTACGGGATTTGTGCTCAGGCTGTCCTGGGCATAAAACTGAAGACTCAGCAGGGATAAACCTAAGATTCCGAAAATAGTTTTGTTCATTACTTTGGGGTTAATGCATTAGTTAATATGGACACAACGCCGGGTAGGATAACTTATTGTAACAATTTAAATCTTAATTCTAAATCGTTTATTTTTAAATTTTTGGGGCTGCAAAGTTAATGATAAAAAGAAAAAACCCACCAATAAAAGGTGGGTTAAGATCAAATATAATTTGAGTTTATTTTAATAGTAAGTATACCTTCTGACTTTCGCCACATATTTTGCCAGCCTTACGACCTGGTGACTGTACCCGTATTCATTGTCATACCAGATATAAAGCACTATACTTTTACCATCCTTTGAAACAATGGTCGCCTTACTATCGTAGATGGCGGGGGCATTTGAACCTACGATATCCGAAGATACCAGTTCATTATCCACGGAATATTTAATCTGTTCGACCAGGTCTCCTTCCAGGGCGTATTTCTTTAAGATTGCGTTGACCTTGTCTATACTGGTTTTCTTCTGAACCTCCAGGTTAAGAATGGCCAGGGAACCGTTAGGTACGGGTACCCGGATGGCATTTGAAGTTAGTTTGCCCTCAAAAACAGGTAAGGCTTTGGCCACGGCTTTTCCTGCCCCGGTCTCTGTAATTACCATATTCAGTGCGGCAGCCCTTCCTCTTCGGTATTTGCTATGCATATTATCTACAAGGTTCTGGTCGTTGGTGTAGGCATGAATGGTTTCCAGATGACCCTTTTCAACTCCCAGGGAATCCTGGATTGCCTTTAGTACCGGGGTAATAGCATTAGTGGTACACGAGGCGGCAGAAAATATCTTGATCTCGTCCGGATCGTACTGCTTGTGGTTCACCCCGTGAACGATATTTGGAACGCCTTTTCCCGGAGCCGTCAGCAGGACCCGTGAAGCACCTTTGGATTTCAGGTGTTGGCTAAGGGCTTCCTTATCGCGAAAAGCTCCCGTGTTGTCAATGATAAGAGCGTCCTCTATACCGTATTTGGTATAATCAATATCTTCCGGTTGATTTGCCGAAATTATACGGACGGTAGTGCCATTGATTAGCAATGCTGAATTTTTTTCATCAATGGCTACGGTCCCTGAAAAATCACCATGAACGGAATCATTTTTAAGCAGGGAGGCTCTTTTTTCCAGAACGGTGCTATCCACCTTTCCTCTTGTCACAATTGCCCTTAGTCGTAATTGGTTACCTTTCCCTGTGCGGTTCATAAGTTCCCGGGCTACCAGCCGGCCGATTCTTCCAAAACCATATAACACCACATCCTTGGGGACTAATTTAGTGTAGTCCTTGGCATCCTTTAATTTATGAGAAACAAAGGCCATGGCATTATGGTGCTGTTGGTCTTCTAGATGAAACTCATAGGTGAGTTTGCCGATATCGAGTTTTGCCGGCGGCAAATTCAGATCCTGGATAGCCTTGGCAATCTCCACGGAATCAAAGATGGAAATGGGTTTTTGGACCACTTCCCCGGCATATTCATGCAAATTAAGAATGTCACTGACATTACGGTTTAAAAGTTGATTCCTGAACAAGACAAGTTCAATGGATTTGTCATACCATAAGTCGCTCACAATATTGATGAATTCTACCGTGGCCTTGCGCCTGTTCGCCTGAAATGCCAATTCTCTTTCGTAACCTTGATTAAAGCTCATTATTTTGTTGTGTGTTTTGTTTAAACTTGCGCAAAAGTATATATTTCAAACGTTTTCGTAAAGTATTTTTATAATAAAAAAGCCCTCCTTTCGGAGAGCTTAATTTTTTAGGAATTACCTGATTTTTAGCGCCATATTACCCGCTGCTTTTCACCATTACGGTCTATAAAACTAACCACAATGGATTCGGATGCTTTTCTGTTATTCATGATTCTTTCCACATCCTTTATATTATTGACTTTTTGATTGTTAATGGCGGTAATAATAGTGCCTACCAGTTCTTCTGCAGGTAAATTGCTCATCAGGGTTCGGGAAATCTTAACCCCGTTAGGGGTATTGTAGGCTTCCAGTTCTTCCTGGGTAGCATTGGTGACTTCCAGCCCAATGCTGTCTACCCTGTAGATCTCATTTTTTGTAAGCCTTACATTTAATTCTCTTTGGTCGCCTTCTCTTAAAACAGTGACCCTGACCTGGTCATTAGGACGTTTGGAATTGATATATCCGGTAAGGTCTGAAAACTTATTGATGGTAATATTATCTATCTGTCGTATCACATCGCCTTTTTTAATTCCTGCTTTTTCCGCTCCGCTTCCAGCGGTTACCTCGGCCACATACACCCCCTGGGTGGTATTAAGACCGAATTCTTCTGCAGCTTCAGGAGTGATACTGCCGCCCCTGATGCCCAGGATGCCCTTTTGAACATCTCCATATTCGAGAATATCCTCTACGATTTTGCGCGTAATATTAGAAGGAACTGCAAAGGCATAGCCAATGTAGCTTCCCGTTTGCGAAGTTATGGCGGTATTAATACCCACCAGTTCCCCGTTAATATTTACAAGTGCGCCACCGCTGTTTCCGGGATTAATAGCCGCATCGGTTTGAATAAAGGATTGCGGGGTAGCATCATAGGTATTGAGGTCCCTGGCAGTAGCACTTATAATACCAGCAGTTACTGTGGATTTAAGATTGAATGGATTTCCAACGGCCAGGACCCATTCTCCAAGCCGAACCGTATTGGAATCACCAAAGGGGATATAGTCCAGGTCTTCTGCATCGATTTTAAGCAAGGCGATATCCGCAGATTCCGCAACACCAATGATCTCCGCAGTATAGGTTTGATTGTTGTTTAAGGTCACTTCCACTTCACTGGCTCCCTTGATCACGTGATTGTTGGTGACGATATAACCATCTGGAGAAATGATCACGCCAGAACCTGCACCTTGTAAGGCGCGACCGCCCTGATTTCCACGATAAAGATCCCATATGCTGCGCGGGCCCTGGTAAACCGCAACATTTTTAACGTGAACTACTCCATTAACGGTGTTTTCAGCAGCTTCAGTAAAATCGGCATTGGTGCCGTAGATTCTGTTGCTGTAGTTAGTAGGAATGAAGTTTTCTGAAGAAGATTGTTCCTTGATGAGTTGAGGCTGGGATTGGGGTTCTAAAAATAATTTATAGCCCCCAAGGGTTAATATGCCTCCCAAAACTGCAACGATTAGTAAAGTTGTGATTTTTTTCATTTTTCTAAGCTGAATTTAAATGAAACAAATATTAATATAATTAATTTAGTGTTGATTCAAAGGTTTTTAACTGCCATTTAACAGGGGAAAAAATCCGCTGTTTTATTGTATATTTGTATCCTTTTAGTTGCTACAAATGACACTTGAATTCTTTAAATATCAGGGCACCGGTAATGATTTTGTCGTTATCGATAACCGTACCCTATTTTTCCCCAAAAACAATACCAATCTGGTCAATTTCTTATGTGACCGAAAATTTGGCATCGGTGCTGACGGATTGATGCTCCTTGAAAATCCTGACCAAAAGGATGATGATTTCAAAATGGTTTATTATAATGCCGACGGTAACCAAAGCAGTATGTGTGGCAATGGAGGACGCTGCCTGGTGGCTTTTGCAAATCACCTTGGGATCATTGAGGACAAAGCTAAATTCACCGCCATTGACGGACCTCATAAAGCCAGCCTTAATAATGGACTGGTAAGTTTGCAAATGCAGGATGTAAAGGTCATTGAGCAGGTAGGGGAGGCCTTATTCCTCGATACTGGTTCCCCGCATTATATCGAATTTACTAAGGCTATTGATTCTTTGGATATAAAAAAGCAAGGTGCTGCTATCCGTTATAATTCTTTATACCGGGAAAAAGGAACGAATGTGAATTTTGTAGAACAGTTAAGTGAGCATGAGTATAAGGTCCGTACCTATGAGCGGGGGGTAGAAGATGAAACCCTTTCCTGTGGGACCGGGGTGACCGCGGTAGCTATTGCGGCGAGTGCTTCTAATCGTGCTGCTGGAGAAAGCGTGAAGCTGCAAACCCAGGGAGGAACACTGAGTGTTTCCTTTAAAAAAGAGGGAGATAGGTATAATGAAGTGTGGTTAACAGGGCCTGCCACTCAGGTTTTTAAAGGAGAAATAGAATGCAAACCTTAAAAGGAGAAAAGATATACCTCAGGGCCCTGGAGCCGGAAGATCTTGATTTTGTTCACAAAGTCGAGAATAACGAGGATTTCTGGGTGGTAAGTGCTACACAGTCCCCATATTCAAGGTATATGATAAAAAAGTACCTCGAGAATGCGCATCGGGATATCTATGAAGTAAAACAGCTTAGGCTCGTTATTTGCAATTATGATCATAAAGCGGTTGGGCTTATAGATCTTTTTGATCTGGAACCTAAGGACAAAAGAGCTGCCATAGGAATTCTAATTGCCAATCCGGAAGACCGGAAGAAAGGCTATGGAGCCGAAAGTATAGCTCTTATCTGTGATTACAGTTTTAAGCATCTGGCATTACACCAGGTTTACGCCAATGTTACTACGGACAACCAGGCCAGTGTGAAATTATTCGAAAGCCTGGGATTCACTCGGGTTGGTGTAAAAAAAGACTGGATTTTTGTCAACAACCAGTATAAAGATGAAGCCCTCTATCAACTTATAAATAAATAATGTACATTAAAAAAATACTCATTGCCATCGCTATTCTGGGAGTTATAGCCTTGGCCGGATTCAGCTATTATATTTATACCAGCATTTTTTCTTCCAATACCGATTTTTCTGATAGGCAGGCCGTAGTTTATATTCCTACCGGGGCTGATTATTCCACGGTTATCGATAGTATAAGGCCTTTGGTTAAGAATATCGAAACCTTTGATGTGGTAGCCAGGAAAAAGGGATATGCTGATAATATTAGAGCTGGACGTTATGTGTTGGAAAAAAATATGAACAATAACGAGCTGGTTAATACCCTTCGCTCACGCAATAAGCCCATTAACGTAACCTTTAATAATCAGGAACGTCTGGAAAATCTCGCGGGTAGAATAGCTACCCAGATCGAGGCCGATTCCTCCAGTTTAATTGCAGCTTTTAAGGAGGAGTCCTTTTTAAAAGAACATGATTTCACCAAAGCTCAGGCCCTGGCCATGTATATCCCCAATAAGTATGAGTTTTTCTGGAATACCTCTGCAGAAGAATTTCGAAGCCGCATGCACCGGGAGTATGAGCGGTTCTGGACTCCTGAAAGAAAAGAGAAAGCCGAGGCCATGGGGCTTTCTCCTAATGAAGTAACAGTGATAGCTTCAATAGTTCAGAAGGAAACCGCAAAAGTAGACGAACGGCCAAGGGTGGCCGGGGTGTATATGAATCGTTATAAGAACGGCTGGAAACTCGATGCTGACCCAACTGTGATCTATGCCATCAAGCATGAAAATCAAAATTTCGATACCATTATAAAACGGGTATTGTATAAGGACCTGAGCCTGGACTCCCCGTATAACACTTATTTGTACCGGGAATTGCCTCCCGGACCGATAGCTATGCCGGATATTTCTTCCATCGATGCCGTCTTAAATTACGAAGACCATGAATATTATTTTTTCGTAGCTGATGTTCAGAATATGGGCTATCATAAATTTGCAAAAACCCTGGCGCAACATAACCGAAATAAGCAGGAATATGTACGCTGGATCAATAAACAGGGCATCAGGCGTTAAAGATTTCCCAACTTAATTTTTTTTAAGATTACTATAACTCCTTAATAACAAGAATCTTAGGGTCCTGTTAATCTAAGCTAATCTTTTGTGAATTGATTAACAGGCTGTATATCAAATTATTAAAAATTGTTGTACATTTGCCCGGCGAATTTGAAGGGGGTTTATGTCTTAAAAGAAGCATAAGCGTGGTCTCTTCAGAAACCAAATGTAATGAGAAGGAAAATTGCAAAATTTTCAATCTTGCCTGTTTTAGCAGGCAGTATGTTTTTTAGCTTTTCAACCAAAAAAGCTGCAAACCTGGAGATGTTCTCCACCTCGGATCTGGATTTGGATTATACGGTCTCATCCGAGGAACCCGAAACCGAAACCCCTGAAGTACTTGCTGACCTGCCTATTCTTGGTAATTCCTACCTCGGCTTTAAAGAAGCTGTAGGCTTTAAGGAATCAGGAGGGAGCTACAGTGTGGTGAATAAGTACGGGTATATGGGAAAATACCAGTTTGGAAAAGGTACCCTTGAATTAATCGGTATTTACAATCAAACTGAATTCCTTAATTCTCCAGAGTTACAGGAAGCTGCCTTTTATGCGAATGCTTCCCGGAATAAATGGATTCTCATTAGGGATATCGCTCGTTTTGAAGGCAAGGTGATCAATGGGGTGGAGGTAACCGAATCAGGGATTTTGGCTGCAGCGCACCTTGCAGGGCCTGGCAGTGTTAAGAAATACCTGAGAAGTTGGGGAGCACAGGCATTTAGTGATGCCTTTGGAACCAGTATCAGGAATTATATGAAACGTTTCGGGGGATATGATACTTCTTTTGTTAAGCCCGAAAGGCGTGCTAAAGCCGTTGTTCAGCCCACGCGGACTTAAAACTCTTTCTGAATAATAAAAATAGCAGGCCTTTTATGAAGGTCTGTTTTTGTTTGCCTCCACTCCGATGCCGTTTTGGTTATTACGAATTCCGAAGCTAAAGTGAGGTCACAGGCCACACAGATTCTTGTAGCCGGATGAAGATGCTGAACCAGGTCTTCCAGCATTTTATTATTGCGATAAGGTGTTTCAATAAATAGCTGTGCCTGATTTTTTTCTGCAGAAAGTCGTTCCAGAAATTTGATTTCCTGTTTACGGGCCTTTTTATCGATGGGAAGATAACCATGAAAACTAAAGCTTTGACCGTTCATCCCGCTGGCCATCATGGCCAGGAGGATCGAAGAAGGGCCAACCAGGGGAACCACCCTGATGCCTTCCCGATGCGCTATTTTTACGATTTCTGCCCCGGGATCTGCAACGCCCGGGCAACCCGCCTCACTCATCAGACCCATGTCCCGACCCGCTTTGCAGGCTTCGAGGAATCCAGGCAATGCGGTAGGCTCGGTGAATTTATTGAGGCTGTGTAAATTCAAAGCCTGCTGGCTTTTCTGCGGGAGGAGCTGCTTTATGTGTCTTCGCGCCGTCTTTTCATTTTCAACGATGAGATCGTTAAGGCCATCCAGGACCTCTTTTACTTTCTCGGGGAGTACTTCAAGTGGATTTTCATTTCCCAGGGTAGTAGGAATTAAAAATAACCTGCCCGAATATTTAAAAGGGCCTTCAGCCATTATTGTGTATTACTGTCTAGTTTGCGCGCAATTTGCTCACAAGCCTCGTCAAGCATTTGGTAAACGTTTTCGAACCCGTGATCCCCACCGAAATAAGGGTCAGGTACATCTACGTTTTCGCCTGGAAAAATTTCGTCGAGAATGAGCTGGACCTTTTCTTTATCTTCCTCATTGCGAGCCAGGGCAATAACATTTTCATAATTGGAATTGTCCATTACATAGATATGATCATAGGTGTCAAAATCAGAAACACTGAATTGCCTCCCTCGCTGGTCGGTGATATCAAGATCATATTTTCTGGCTACAGAAATCGATCTTTTGTCAGGTAATTCATCGATATGATAGTCTCCTGTACCCGCGGAATCCACATGAACGTTTTCCCGGTCAACTTTAGATTTAAGAATACCTTCGGCTAGGGGTGATCTGCAAATATTGCCCAGGCACACCATTAATACCTTGGTTTTCATAAGAATTCTTTTTATACCGTAAGCTTTTTGCTTAGGTCTTCCACAAATTTTTTGAACTGTTTGTCGGTCGTAGCCAGGTTATCTACCGTTTTACATGCGTGTAACACCGTAGCATGGTCGCGTTTTCCAATCTGAGAACCTATACTGGCCAAAGAAGCTTTGGTATATTTCTTTGCAAAGAACATCGCCAATTGCCTGGCTTGAACAATATGGCGTTTTCTGGTTTTAGATTGCAGGGTCTGTACATCCATCTGGAAATAATCGCTGACCACTTTTTGGATATAATCAATGGAAACTTCCCGCTTGGTGTTTTTGACGTAATTATCCACAATCTTTTTGGCAAGCTCCAGGGTAATATCTTTTTTATTGAAAGAGGAGTGTGCAATCAGTGAAATTATGGCGCCTTCGAGCTCCCTGATGTTGGTTTTGATATTATTGGCCAGGAACTCGACGATGTCTTCTGGCATTTCCACACCATCCCGATAGAGCTTGTTCTTTATGATAGAAACGCGGGTTTCAAAATCCGGATGCTGCAGTTCTGCAGAAAGTCCCCATTTAAACCTGGAAAGCAATCGTTGTTCAATATCCTGCATATCTACAGGTGCTTTATCACTGGTCAGGATGACCTGTTTTCCATTTTGATGCAGGTGATTGAAAATATGGAAAAACACATCCTGGGTACCCGCTTTCCCTGAAAGCAATTGAATATCATCTACAATAAGAACATCGATGATCTGGTAAAAATGAATGAAATCATTCCTGTTATTCTTTTTAACCGATTCGATATACTGCTGGGTGAATTTTTCCGCAGAAATATACAGCACGGTCTTTTCTGGATATTTATCCTTTATCTGAACGCCTATGGCGTGCCCTAAATGGGTTTTTCCCAGTCCGACCCCTCCAAAGATAAGGAGCGGGTTAAATGAAGTGCCTCCGGGTTTATTGGCTACTGCCATCCCAGCAGACCTTGCCAGCCTGTTGGAATCACCTTCCAGGAAGTTCTCGAAATTATAACTCGGATTTAACTGAGACTCGATCT
Source organism: Salegentibacter profundi (assembly GCF_054121475.1). Classification (NCBI taxonomy): domain Bacteria; kingdom Pseudomonadati; phylum Bacteroidota; class Flavobacteriia; order Flavobacteriales; family Flavobacteriaceae; genus Salegentibacter; species Salegentibacter profundi. The sequence continues at coordinate 382,677 of NZ_JBSYGG010000004.1, read as the reverse complement.
TAACATTCCTTATTCCGGGGATCACAAAAGGATTCTTTAATTCCGGGTTTTTGTTTTTAATGGGAACATCTACTTCCTGAGATGCCATATTGGATCTTTGGGTACTTGGAATTTTCTCTGTAAAAGGGAGCTTATTGCCATAAGTGTTCTCCATTTTGATAACATATACCAGTTTTGCTTTTTCTCCCAATTCCCGGGTAAGGGAAACTTTCAGAAGCTTTACATAATGCTCTTCAAGCCATTCATAGAAAAATTTGGAAGGCACCTGTATGCTCAACGCACAATCGGTAAGTTTTACGGCTTGTATAGGCTCAAACCATGTCTTATAGGCCTGAGGGGTGATGTTATCTTGTATAAAAGCCAGACAGCTATTCCAAACTGATTGCGCAGTTTCCGACATGCTTTATTGTACGTTATTTATGGGTTAGTAGATAGTTACAAATGGCGATCGAAAGTGTTTAAGCTTCCCGATCTTGGTGGAACAAATATGTGAACAAAAAATGTAAAAAAAAAACCATTTTAGGCTTGAATTTTAAGAAAATTTTATGCATACTTAAATCCGCTTATGAAAGTACAAAACCTTACCCGATTAACCTATTAATTCTTTATGAAAAGCCATACAAGTTTTGTTAAAGTGCGATATGCCGAGACCGATCAAATGGGGGTGGTGCATCACGGTAATTATGCGCAATACCTTGAAATTGCTCGCATTGAGTGGTTAGAGCAACTCGGAATATCCTATCGGTCCATGGAAGAAAACGGGATGATGTTACCGGTGTATTCCATGGAATTTCGCTTTGTAAAACCGGCTTACTTTGGCGATGAACTGGAAATTATAACCCGGCTTAAAAAGCTTCCAAATGTTAAAATTGAATTTGGGTATGAGCTGTACAACCAAAAGGGTGAATTACTTACCCAGGCTTCCACAATTTTGGTGTTTATGGATTCAAAAACCAGACGTCCGGTTAGGTGTCCTGAGTATATCCTTGATCAATTAAAAAATTAGTCTTCCAGCCGTTTTATCTCGACCTTATAAGTGGTGTTGAATTTATCAAAAATACTTTCAGCCTCTTTTTTTCTTACTGAAATAAGGATTCGGCAATCCAGTTCGAGTTTTTGATCGATGATATTGAGGTCATTTTCCTTAATGATGCGCATCACCGTGTTCATTTCCGGGTAATCGAATTTTATTTCAAAAACCTTGTCAATAGTCCTGGTGATTATCCTGGAGGATTCCAGGGCCATCTGAGCAGCGGTTTTGTAGGCGTTAATTAGCCCGCCTACCCCGAGCTTTACTCCACCAAAATAACGGACCACAACAATTAAGATATCAGTCACCTCAAAAGATTGGATCTGACCGTAAATGGGCATACCCGCTGAGTTTGATGGTTCCCCGTCATCATTGGCCCGATAGTGAATTTCCTCCTTGCCAAGCTGCCAGGCATAACACCAGTGGCGTGCCTTATGATGCTTGCTCTTTAATTCCTCCAGGTGTGCATTGATCTCTTCTTCTGTCCTTACCGGAAAAGCATATCCGAAAAACTTTGAATTCCTGTCCTTAAAAAGGACTTCAGGTGAGGCCTTGGTAATGGTTTTGTAGGTATCCTTCATTTATTGGGAATTTGCCACTAATAATATACTAATTATCGCTAAAACCAGACCGATCCAGTTTTTTCTTAGTAGAACCTCCTTAAAGAAAATTATACCCACAAGGGTGGAGGCCAGCACAATACCCACGTGGTTCAGGGTGAATAGTACGGAATTCTCAAACCCCGGACTACGCAGTGCCATTACCAGAAAATAGATGGAAAAATAATTTGGTATCCCCAAAGCGATTCCCCCTACCAGGCTTTTCCAGCTCAGGTTCAGTTTCCCTGAGATTGCCTGGACCATGATTATGAGGGTGCCGATTATGCCTGCTACTGCAAAAATACTGGTAGAAAACAAACCTACATCTGTTTGGGATACATAGAAATTTTCCAGATAATTAAGGCTGGTATCTATGATCCCACTACCTAAAAATACAAGGAAAGGAAAGATCAGGTTTTTCTTTTTGATCTTAAGCCCTTCTTTTTTCTTTATCGAACTCAGGTAAACAGCTGCCAGGGCCAAAACGATCCCTAAGAGTTTTAGAAAACCGGTGCTTTCATTATAAATGAAGATTCCGAAGAATACCGGAAGTGCTACAGACATTTTCGAAGCGATAGATACCACGGCCATCCCACTGCGTTGGGTGGTCATTGCGGCAAGATAAAATACACTTATGAAAAGCCCGCCCAGAAGGAGTGATCCCGGGAACCAGGTCTCGGTAGGGATCCTTACCAGGTCATTAGTGCTTTCAATATAACCGATCCAACCCACCGCACAGGCGATAAAATAATTGACGATAATGGCCTGGAGGGTATTCACCCCGTAGTGCTGATACAGTTTAAAGACCACAAAAATAATGGTCGAAGAAAGAATGCTCAGCAGCAGGTAGATCAAAACAGTTCCTTTTTTGCAGTGAAAAGGTCTATGACATCTTCCCGGGTCGGTTCAATATTCCAGGTGTGAATACCCAGGGCTGAAGCGGCCTCAGTGTTTTCGGTAGTATCATCGATAAAAAGGCATTCCTTCGGTTGGAGACCGTGTTTTTTGAGGACGAACTCATAGATCGCTGCATCCGGTTTCCTTAAGTTGATCTCATGAGAGAGGTAGAAGGCATCGAAACAGGCTTTAAAATCCTCGAAGAATGGGACATTTTCCTTGACCCAGTCTATATGGATCTCATTGGTATTGCTTAACAAAATGAGCTTAAAATCCTTCTCCTTAGCGACCTTTTTCAGAAACTGATAGCGGTATTCGGGAAAATCGATTAAGATCGCATTCCAGGAATTCACAAAAATCTCTTTTTCCAGTTGCTCGAATTCCGTGTTGTAGGCGTTTATAAATTCCGCTGAGCTTATCAAACCTTTTTCGTATTCCCTGTTGAGATCCAGGATCTCTTCGGTTAAATCTTCAATGCGGTGTTTACGCATCTCGCGCATTGTTGCGGGTTTGTCAAGGTTGATAAAAACGTCTCCAAAATCGAAGATGATGGCTTTAATCATTAGTGTAAATTTTCAGGTTATCGCTTTCGATGTCTTTTTCTGAAATTATCTTTCCCGAAAAGACAGGGGCTTTAATGCCTTTTTTAAGTTGGGTTTTGCCGGTAAAGACCCTGGCCTCATCCCATAATCCTGCATCGATAAAAGTCTGTAGCGTCTTAGCGCCTCCTTCGATGATCACCGATTGGATCTGATGTCGGTACAGGACTTCACAGATCTCCCTAGGGATATCACCCTGGAAATCAATGGATTCAAAAATAAGGTTATCTTCAGCGGGAATTTTATGATTGTTTTCGGTGATGATAATGGTCTTTATGCTGCCATCAAACAAAGCAGAGTCCCTCGGAATCCTGAGCTGGCGATCCAGAGCTATCCTGACCGGATCCGGTCCATCCCACAGTCGGGTACTAAGTTTTGGGTTATCGGCCACCGCAGTTTGAGTGCCAACCATTATACTTTGTTCCTGGCTGCGCCACTTATGCACAAGTTGATTGGAGTGGGGATTGGTGATCCAAACCGGTTCCCGTTTCTCCTGCTTTTCAGGGGCTATAAAAGCATCCTGACTCTGGGCCCATTTCAAAATTATATAGGGTCGCCTTTGTTGGTGATAGGTAAAAAAACGTCTGTTGAGCCACTGGCACTGATCTTCCAGGACGCCCACCTTAACCTTACAGCCTGCTTCTAACAGTTTTTTAATTCCTCGCCCGGAAACTTCTGAAAAAGGATCAACGCTGCCAATGACTACTTTTCTTATGCCTTTGGCAATGATAAGGTCACTGCAGGGCGGAGTCTTTCCATAATGGCTACAGGGCTCCAGACTTACATAAATAGTGCTATCCTTTAATAAGGCCTGATCCTGGACTGCATTAATGGCCAGGACCTCTGCGTGGGGTTCCCCTGCATAGCGATGCCAGCCCTCACCTATGATCTTGTCCTGGTATACGATCACGCTTCCAACCATAGGATTGGGATAGGTAGTGCCCCGTCCGTTTTGAGCCAGTTGGATGCATCTTTTTATGTATTTTTCGTGTATATTCACCCCGCAAAAATAGGATTTATAACAAGAATGAGTAGTTTTAAAATAAGGGAAATTAAACCCGAGGATAATAAGCAGGTCGCCGAAGTGGTGCGTAAAGTACTTGTGGAGATGGGAGTGCCTAAAGTCGGTACTGCCTATGAAGACAAAGCTCTTGATGATATGTATGGCACCTATCAACACCCGAGGATGAATTATTTTGTCCTGGAAAGTGATGGGGAAATCATTGGTGGAGCGGGAATTGCTCCCCTGGCAGGACTTGAAGAGAAGGTCTGTGAATTACAAAAGATGTATTTCCTGCCCCAGGCCAGAGGCAAAGGGCTTGGCGCACAAATGATGGATACCTGTCTTAAATTTGCCGGTTCCCAGGCTTTTGAAAAGTGTTATATTGAGACCCTTCCCTATATGGAGAATGCTCGTAAACTCTATCAAAAAAGCGGTTTTAAATCCCTGGAAGCCCCTATGGGGAATACGGGCCATTATAATTGTACCATGTGGATGATCAGAGCGATTTAATGATGCCTATGGGCAAAGACATGAAAATACAAGGAATTTGACCATTTCGGAATTAAAACAATCATTTCTGGCAGCACTCACCAAAGTATATCCCTGTGAGGAGGCCAATTCATTTTTTGGATTGCTCACCCAGGCATACCTGGACATGAGCAGGTTGCAGATCGCCCTTCAACGGGATAAGGAGATCAGCGAGTCTGATCTTGCCAAGTTTAAAAGTGCCAGGCAACGCCTTTTAAATCACGAACCCATTCAGCATATCCTTGGACAAACCGAATTCTTTGGTTTGCCATTTCAGGTAAATAAAGATGTGCTGGTGCCACGACCCGAAACCGAGGAGCTTGTGCAATGGATTCTGGATGATCTCGAATTAGGTGGCAAACCAACAAAGGTTCTGGATATAGGAACAGGGAGTGGTTGTATAGCGATAAGCCTGGCAAAAAATCTCCCAGGTGCAGAAATTTTCGCCATGGATATTTCTTCCAAAGCCCTGGATACGGCCAGGATGAATGCCCAAACTCACAAAGTAGTTATCGATTTCAGGCAAAGCGATGTACTGAAACTGCAAACCCTGGAGCAGGATTTTGATCTTATCGTCTCCAATCCGCCTTATGTCAGGGAACTGGAAAAGGAGCATATGCAATTAAATGTACTGGATTATGAGCCTCCGGCTGCCTTGTATGTAAGGGATGATGATCCTCTTATTTTTTACCGAAAGATCGCTTTGCTGGCCTATAGAAATCTTAGACCTGGCGGTAAACTTTATTTTGAGATCAACCAGTACCTGGGGGCAGAAACTGAACGATTGCTTGAGGATCTTGGTTTTAACACTGAGCTTCGAAAGGATATTTACGGAAATTACAGAATGTTGAAAGGCGTAAAAGAACGCTAAAAAAATAATAGTTATTTGGAACCCATAGAAAAAGAAAATTCCCTGAACAGTATCGCTGTCTTTTGTGCCAGCAGTGAAGGAAATGATAGGGTCATTTCAGAGGAATCCTATCGCTTAGGCAAAATGATAGCCCAAAGAAATTTAAACCTGGTCTTTGGCGGCAGTAAGCTTGGCCTTATGGGAAGAGTGGCCGAAGGAAGTCTTGATCATAACGGGAAGGTAATCGGGGTCATTCCCCATTTTCTTAAAACAAAGGAAGTCGTGCATCCGGGAGTAAGCAGGCTTATTACCACACGGGATATGCACGAGCGGAAGTTAAAAATGCAAGAGCTCAGCGATGCTTTTATTGCCTTGCCCGGTGGCTTTGGGACTTTTGAGGAATTATTCGAGATCATTACCTGGGGTCAACTCGGTCTTCACACCAACCCGATAGGCCTGTTAAATATCAATGGCTTTTATGATCATTTGATAGCAATGCTGAGAACCATGGTGGATAAAGAGCTTTTAAAGAAAGAGCACTTCGATATGTTACTTATCGCTGAGGATATCGAGGAACTTTTGGAGAAAATGTATAATTTTAAGCCTTTACCGGTACCCAAATGGATAAATAAGACGCAGACCTGAAAAAAATCAAAAGATGAAAATCCGTAAACTCCAATTGTATACTTTAAATTTTAATGAGCAGTTGCGTTTTTATCGTGAAACCCTCGGCCTTGAGGTGAAGCAAAATTCCCGTGAAAATTTTGAAGTTCAAATCGGGTATAGCCTGCTTGAATTCAGGTATAAAAAGGATGCTAAGCCTTATCACATCGCCTTTCATATTCCAGATAATCAGCATCAGCAGGCCCTCCAATGGGTAAAAGAGCGTGTGCCGGCCATAGCTCATAATAATAAGGAGATTATAGACTTTAGCGCCTGGAATGCTAAATCCCTGTATTTCTATGATGCCGATAATAATATCCTTGAATTTATTTCCCGTGGAGACTTCAACAAGCCTCAATCTGCCTTGTTTTCAGAAGAAAGTATTCTAGGCCTTGCTGAGGTAGGAATAGGAACTACTCAGGTAAGGGAAAAATTCAATTTTCTCAACGCCCATTTTGGGCTGGAAAAGTATGATGGGGATTTCGAGCGATTCTGTGCTATTGGAGATGATAAGGGCTTGCTAATTACCATAGACCGAAACAAAAAGGACTGGTTTCCTAACGATGATAAAGCCTATCCCGCAGAATTCCTTGTGGAATTCACTGTCGGAGAAAAAAAATATAAGTTAACTTTTGAAGAGGATCGTTTAAAGGCGGTATCCCCATAAAAACATTTAAGATTTTATATGACCACTGAAGAGAAGATCAGGCAGTTACGCGAAGAATTAAATCATCATAATCACCTCTATTACGTGCTGGATAAGCCGGAAATAAGCGATTATGATTTCGATATGAAGCTCAAGCAGCTGCAGGAACTCGAAGAACAATACCCTGAGTTTGACGACCCGAGTTCACCCACCCGGCGTGTTGGCGGGGCGGTAACCAAGATTTTTGAGACGGTGGTTCACCAGTACCGGATGTACTCCCTTTCCAACTCTTATTCGCAGGAGGAACTGGAAGACTGGGAAAAAAGGGTAAAAAAGCTTATCGATGGGAAAGTGGAATATGTTTGCGAGTTGAAGTATGACGGAGCTTCCATAAGCCTTACTTACGAGAATGGGAAATTTAAACAAGCCTTGACCCGGGGGGATGGATTTCAGGGTGATGATGTAAGTAATAATGTCCGGACAATCCGGTCGATTCCCCTTAAACTAAAAGGGGATTATCCTGAGCGTTTCGATATTCGGGGGGAGATCGTGCTGCCTTATGAAGGTTTTGCCAGGATGAATGCTGAGCGGGTAGAGGCCGGGGAGGAACCCTATGCAAACCCCAGGAATACAGCCTCCGGGAGTCTTAAGCTCCAGGATAGCTCTGAAGTAGCTAAAAGACCTCTGGACTGCCTGCTTTATTCCATGGTCACTGAGAAAAACCCGGCAAAAACACATTTTGAATCTTTGGAGAAAGCCAGGAGCTGGGGCTTTAAAGTTCCAGGGGAAGCTGAATTGAAGAACAATATCGGGGAGGTTCTGGATTATATTAATTACTGGGATATTCATCGTCACGACCTGCCCTATGAGACAGATGGAGTGGTCATAAAAGTGAACGATCTGCACCAGCAGGAAGAACTCGGTTATACCGCTAAATCACCGCGCTGGGCTATAGCCTATAAGTTTAAGGCAGAACAGGAAACCACCAAACTTAAAAAGATAACCTACCAGGTAGGACGAACCGGGGCGATCACACCAGTGGCAAATCTTGAGCCGGTTAAGCTTGCGGGAACTGTGGTTAAGCGAGCCTCTTTGCATAATGCTGATCAGATCGCTAAACTGGATATCAGGGAAGGCGATACGGTTTTTGTGGAAAAAGGAGGGGAGATCATTCCTAAGATTGTAGGCGTGGATTTTACCAAACGGGATCCCAAGACCCCTGAAACGACCTATGCAGAACATTGTCCTGAGTGTGGGACCAAACTAATAAGAAAAGAAGGAGAGGCGCAGCACTATTGTCCTAATTATAATGGCTGTCCACCCCAGATAATAGGGCGTATTCAACATTATATTTCCAGGAAAGCCATGGATATTGAAGGCCTTGGAGGAGAAACCGTGGCCTTACTTGTAAATGCAAATCTTATAGAGAATTATGCCGACCTTTATACCCTAAAAAAAGACGATATTCTGCCCTTGGAACGCATGGCCGATAAATCGGCTGAAAACCTGATCAAGGGTATTGAAAGATCAAAGGAGATTCCTTTTGAAAGAACCTTATTCGCACTGGGTATACGTTATGTTGGAGAAACGGTAGCCAAAAAGCTCGCGAAGCATTATAAAAGTATCGATGCCCTGATGGAGGCTTCGGAAGAGGACCTGGTCGGGATCGACGAAATTGGAGAAAGCATCGCCCGGAGTGTCAGGGAGTTCTTTTCTTCCCAGGAGAACAGGCAGATAATTTCCAGGTTAAAAGACTATGGAGTGCAACTTGAAATCGATCCTGAATTACTGGCCAATCATACCGATAAGCTTTCAGGAAATACTTTCGTAATCTCCGGAGTTTTCGAGAAGGTGTCCCGAAATGAACTAAAGAAAATGATAGAAGACAATGGGGGAAAGGTTGCAGGTTCTATCTCAGGAAAGACCAATTACCTGGTGGCCGGAGAAAATATGGGGCCCAGTAAACTCGCCAAAGCCGAAAAACTAGGTACAACTATAATTTCGGAGGAGGAATTCCTCAAGATGTTATCTTAAACGAACTCAGGGAACTGAAATTTCCAGATTCCTTTTAGTCACATCGGGTTTTTGGCTGCTTAGAGAAATAGCCGAAAATTAAACCTCGATTTTGAGCCCATCAGCTTCAATATTGTTTTTGTGATCCAGGTAAAAATCAATCCTTCCCAGGTAGAGGCCATAGCAGCCCACCTGGTTCACCAGTACTTTTTTGCCGGCCGCGTTAGTCTCTAGTGTCGGTCTATCCAAAAAAGTATGGGTGTGCCCGCCTATGATCAGGTCAATATTTTCAGTGGAGCGCGCCAGTTTAAGATCTGAAACTTTATCGTGCTGATACTCATACCCCAAATGGGATAGGCAAATCACCAGGTCGCAATGCTGTTCTTCTTTAAGTGTTCGGCTCATGTCCTGGGCGATCGCTATTGGATCCAGATACCTGGTTTCCTTGTAGAGCTTTTTAGGTACCAACCCTTCCAGTGCTACTCCCAATCCAAAAACGCCTATTTTAACCCCGTCCCTGTTAAAGGTTTTAAACAAATGGGTATGTCCATCCATAACGGTATTGCTAAAATCATAGTTGGAAGAAATAAAATTGAATGTTGCATGGGGAAGCTGGGCATACAGGCCTTCTATGCCATTATCGAAATCGTGGTTTCCAATGGTAGCGGCATCATATTTCATTTTGCTCATCAGCTTAAATTCCAGTTCCCCTCCGTAAAAATTAAAGTATGGAGTTCCCTGGAAAATATCACCGGCATCCAGCAACAGGGTATTGGGATTCTCTTGCCTGATGCTCTCAATTAAGGTGGCTCTTCGGGCTACCCCACCCATATTAGGATTGCGTTCATCATCAGGTCCAAAGGGTTCAATGTGACTATGGACATCATTGGTATGTAAGATGGTAATATGCTTTTTAGACCCTGGCGTCATTGCCATGGATGAGAGTCCCCCTAGACCGACAAAAGCCGTTGCAGCCGTTGTTTGTTGAATAAAATTTCGTCTTTTCATTTCCTAATTTTTTCTGATGAACCTTTGGTCTTGTTGCGCTCTTATAGTATCTGTCTTCTTGAAGTAATCAATCAGTGCATTGCGTATTTTATAGTCCACCTGATATAGTGCCACAGGATCTTTAAAGAAATTCATGCGATCACCTCCTTGTTGCAAATAATCTGAAGTAGCCACAAAATAAGTGCGACCTGGGTCTATTTCCTCCCCTTGAATTTTTGCCGAAGTGATCTTATAACTACTGTCCATCTCAATCTCAATGCCACTGACCGGATGTGCGGTTTTGGCTCGTTCGAGGTAATCAAGCATTTCCCTGATCTTATCTGCGGAAAGTTCTGCAATGACGATCTCATTTTCAAATGGCATCAAGGCGTAAGCACTTCGGGCATTGACATTTCCCTTATTTAAGCCTGAGCGGATACCTCCTTTATTAAGCAGGACCATATCGATCTGGTTTCCGGTACGGCTTCTGAAAATCGGTCCGGCCTGTTCCTTCACAATATCGGCCATCATATTTCCGAGAGCGGTATTAAGGGTTCCCTGGTTTTTATTCATGCTCCTTGGGTTATAGGCCAGGCTACTATCCAGGGTTTTATTGAGGTGTTGCCTGTAGGGCTCAATGAATTCCGCAATGGCTTTATCGCCTTGCAGCTTACTGTCTATAGCTATTCTTTTTCCTTCTATCGATGTGGGGCGAAGATCCCTTGTCTTACATGAACTTAAAGCAAGCAGACCCAAAGCGAGAATACCAATATTTTTTAGAGCGATCATTTACTGAAATATTTTCCGCAAAGATAAAGAGTTATTTAAAGTTATTTCTTCAGCAAGGATAGATCAGGGCAGTTGGTCAGTGGTTTTTAAGGTGTTTTTCGTAAAGTACTATCTGATCATGCAATAAATAGGAAACTTTATTATATTTATCGCAATGAATTCACAATGAAATTTCAAGCCCTTCTTATTTGTTGCTTATTTTTTCTGGCCCTCTTAAATATTTATGGAGTGGTTTCCGGTTCTGCTTATGCCGTTATAGGATCTGGATTGTTCTTCTTTCTGCCACTTTTTGTTTTTTATTTTAAAAAGCTCAAGCTTTCTAATATAAACCTGGTGGCTTTTTGTGGTTTTTCCCTGGTGGCTATTATCGCTGGGAGTCTGGAGGAAAGCTGGTATTACAAAACCGCTGGGCTGATCTGTTTTATGTCGGCTTATATTTTTCTGGGCAGAGAGGCCCTGCATTATATCAAAAGAGAACAAGCCAGTAAATACATGCTTGGCTATTTTTTACTGGTGGTACTGCTGAATGCCTATTTACTCCTGGAGCATTTGTTACAACTTGAACTTCATATAAGCAGCCAGGTGGAGTATGTGATGTATGTACTGTACTATTTAAACCTCCTGGTCTTTGGCGCTATAGCCCTTGTCTTTTATCTGAACTCTTACTCCCGGAAGTCCATTTATTTTATCACCCTGGTCCTGGCCTTTATTTTTGCTGATGTTTTTAGGGATATGGGCGAATTTTACCTAAGAGATACCGTTGTGGTCGTGCTAGGAAACCTGTTGAGGTTTGTAGCTATTGTCTTTTCCTTCCTATTCTTTGTGACCCCGGAGAAAAAACTCAGGCTCCTGCATATGATTTGATTGCTTTTCTGTATTTATTTTTACAAAAAAAATAAAGCTGTTAAAAATGGAAGATTCCTTATTTCGAAAGGCCTTAAAAGCATTTCGCTGTTTGTATAATTAGTTACATTTGTCCGCCCGAAAAGAATTGTATTGCTGAAATCTTTAAATATCTACCTGGCCAGGAAACGGCTTAAAGCTGGAGAGCCCCAAAAGAGTGGCTCGAGGGCCGAAAAGTACAAAGGATTGGTTTTGCTTTATGATCACTCTGGAGAGGGAATATTAAAATACACAGGAAGGCTTAAAGAAGAACTCGGTATCCCGGAAGAAAACTTTTACCAGGTTTTCTGTAATAATGGTGTCAGTACCAGGGAAGAGGCCGTTGGTTTTCAGTGGAAGGATATTACCCTGGGTGGTAGGATTAAAAACCCGGACCTTAAGGAGATCATCACCTCTGGTCCGAATCTTGTTTTAAGCTATACTGAAAAACACAATCCAAAAGCCCTGTTTTTAAGGGAGGTCATATCAGCTCCCATTTCGGCAGGAAGGTTTGAAGAAAAGGCAGTTAATCTCAGTATATACGATGGGAATAATCCCGCGGTCTTTACGGAAGAATTGATCAAATATTTAAAAATTTTAAAGGAGGATAAATAGAAATGAAGGAATTTGTTGGTACCGGGGTGGCTCTTATTACCCCGTTCAGGGAAGATTATTCGGTTGATGTGGAAGCCCTGGAAAGCCTGGTGGAAAACCAGATTGAAAACAATGTTGATTACCTGGTAGTACTTGGGACTACCGCAGAAAGTGCTTGCCTTAGCAAACAGGAAAAAGAACTGATAAAAACTACGATTGTAGCAAAGAATGCGGGACGTCTTCCCCTGGTCCTGGGAGCCGGTGGGAATAATACCATGGAGCTTGCAAGAGACCTCAAAACAGCTAATGTGGATGGCTTTTCAGCGATTTTATCGGTGTCTCCATATTATAATAAACCGACACAGGAAGGGATTTACCAGCATTTTAAAGTAATTGCCCAGGCCTCGCCCTTGCCAGTTATTCTATACAATGTACCCGGCAGAACCGCATCCAATATCCTGCCTCAAACGGTAAATCGTATAGCCCGTGATTTTCCCAATGTAATAGGGGTTAAAGAAGCAGCAGGAGATATCGTTCAGGCCATGGAACTCATTTCGGTGGTTCCTGAAAATTTTCTGGTGATCTCAGGTGACGATATGCTCACCTTACCCATGGTGCTTGCCGGAGGAAAAGGGGTGATTTCTGTGATTGGCCAGGGACTCCCGAAGGAATTTTCAGAAATGGTTTCTTTAGGAATCCAGGGAAAGGCAAAGGAGGCTTATCAATTGCATTATAAAATTGCGCCTTCCATTAATATGATTTTCGCCGAAGGTAATCCGGCAGGGATCAAAGCACTTCTTCATAAAAAAGGTTACTGTCAAAATATGTTGCGGCTTCCATTAGTTGGTGCTTCTAATGGATTAACTCAGCGGATAAATGAATTTGTAGATAACTTTTAATGATAATAAAATCCCCCGCCCCGACAGCGGGGGTTGCTGTTTTTAGGCTTGACTTTGATCAATATTGATTTTTGGTTTTGGCCTTAATACAATAAAACTACTGTTTTTGGGTTATGGCAGGGCGATTGAAAGTTTTTTTATACTCAGGAAAAAATGTACTTTTGCCAGATGTTTTTACAAAGAATGAAAAAAGCCTTTTTATTAGTTAGTATATTATTGCTAAGTGTCTCCTGTAGCGAGTATCAGAAACTCCTTAAGAGCGAAGATACCGGTAAGAAATATTCTACTGCCGAACAGCTTTATAACGAAGCAAAAGAAGAAGAGAGTAAACCAAAATTCAGGAAGGCGCTGCGTCTGTTTGAACAAATAGTACCTCAATACAGAGGTAAGCCGCAGGGTGAGAAATTGAGTTTCCTTTTTGCAGATACCTACTATCAGTTGGGTGACTATTACCTGTCTTCATACCAGTTTGAGCGTTTCCAGCAATCTTATCCTGATTCTGAAAAACTCGAAGAGGCCGCTTTCAAAAAAGCAGCAAGTTATTATGAGCTTTCTCCGCGTTATGATCTGGATCAAACCGATACCCGTAAAGCCATTACCGAGTTACAGGCTTATCTCAATACCTACCCAGAAGGGGAGTATGCGGTTCGTGCCAATGAGTTGGCCACAGAATTAAGGGTGAAGCTGGAGAAAAAGGCCTTTGAAATAGCAAAACAATACCATACCACCGGCCTTGCCCGTGCTGGTAATTACCGCGCTGCAATTACCTCTTTTGATAATTTTGTCAAGGAATATCCTGGGTCTCCATTTAGAGAAGAAGCCTTTTATTACAGGTTTGATGCAGCTTACCAATTGGCCATAAATAGTTTTGCCAGCCTTATGGAAGAGCGCTTAAAGGAAGCAAAAACATATTATGAAAGTTACGTGAAGCGTTACCCGGAGGGAGAGTACCTTTCCACGATGAACGCTTCCTTGGAAGATATTGAAACAAGGTTACAAAATTTATAATAAGCAAGAAAGAATGATGAATATTAAAAAATCTGAGGCCCCGGTGAACACTACCACCATCGATAAGAACATGGTAGATGCACCAACCAATAACATTTACGAAGCTATTTCTGTAGTAGCGAAACGTGCTAATCAGATCAATGCTGAGATCAAAAAGGAATTGCTTGAGAAGCTGGACGAATTTGCCACTTACAACGATAGCCTTGATGAGATCTTTGAAAATAAAGAGCAGATCGAGGTTTCCAAGTTTTATGAGAAACTTCCCAAGCCTCATGCTTTGGCGATCCAGGAGTGGTTAGAAGATAAAATCTACTACCGCAATACCAAGGAATCTGAAGAAGCATAATCTGGTATTATGTCGGTGCTAAAAGGGAAAAACGTACTCTTGGGCGTTACCGGTGGTATCGCGGCCTATAAAACTGCCTTTTTAGTAAGACTCTTAATTAAAGCGGGGGCCCACGTAAAAGTGGTGATGACCCCGGCTGCAAAAGAATTTGTTACTCCGTTAACGCTTTCAACCTTATCAAAAAATGAGGTGTTTTCATCCTTTACCAATGAGGAGGATGAAAATGCCGTTTGGAATAATCACGTAGAACTCGGCCTCTGGGCCGATTTTATGCTTATAGCTCCTGCCTCGGCTAATACCCTGGCTAAGATGGCCTCGGGTGCGGCCGATAATTTATTGCTTGCCGTTTACCTCTCCGCTAAATGCCCGGTATTTTTCGCTCCTGCTATGGATCTTGATATGTACCGGCACCCTTCGACAACTAATAGTTTTGATCAGCTAAAGACCTACGGGAATATTATGATCCCGGCCGGCAGTGGTGAATTGGCTAGCGGACTGCATGGGGAAGGAAGGATGGCAGAACCTCAGGTTATAATGCAGTTTCTTGAGCGGCATTTTTCCGCTTTGCTACCATTGAAGGATAAGACCGTATTAATTACGGCAGGGCCTACTTATGAGGCTATAGATCCCGTCCGATTTATAGGTAATCATTCCAGTGGAAAAATGGGTTTTGCCCTGGCCGATACCGCTTTATCCTTAGGAGCTAATGTAATCCTGGTTTCCGGTCCTACCCATTTAGAGGCCAGCGCCCCCAATTTAATCCTAAAAAGGGTGGTGAGCAATGAAGAAATGTATGCTGAGGTAAATAAATATTATACCGGGGCAGATGTGGTGATTGCTGCTGCCGCTGTTTCCGATTACAGGCCAAAACAGGTAGCTGCCCAAAAGATCAAGAAAAACGATGAACATCTCACCTTAGAGTTGGAGAAAACCCGGGATATTCTTGCAACACTTGGAGCCAATAAAAAAGACCAGGTCCTTATCGGATTTGCCCTTGAGACCAATGATGGTCTTGAAAATGCCCGTGGGAAGCTGAAACGGAAAAATCTCGATTTTATCATTCTGAATTCCCTTGAGGATAAAGGAGCCGGCTTCCAAAAAGACACCAATAAGATCACTATTGTATATTCCGATCAGGTAAAGGAATTCGATCTGAAACCAAAATCAGAAGTAGCCAGGGATATATTAAATGAAATCGTAACTTTGATACATGCGTAAACTACTCCTGCTTATTTTGATGTTTGCTGGCCTCAATCAGATGAGGGCTCAGGAACTGAATTGCCAAGTAGTTTTAAATACCGAACAAACCGGACAAAGCAACCTATCTGTTTTTCGTACCCTGGAACGCGCCCTGACCGAATTCGTCAATCAAAGCAGATGGACCGATAAGGAATTTTTGCCTCATGAACGGATAAACTGTAGTATGTTCATAACCCTCAGTAGTTTTGAGGGGGAATCCTTTTCAGGAACCATCCAGGTGCAATCTTCACGACCCGTATATGGGACCTCCATGGTGAGCCCGGTTTTTAATTTTAACGACGACCAGTTCAGTTTTAGGTACCGCGAATACCAACCCCTGGATTACAGCCAGAATTCCTTTAGCTCGAATCTCGTATCGGTGGTCAGTTTCTATGTCTATACAATTTTGGGCCTTGATGCCGATACCTTTTCTCCGGAAGGAGGAACCCAATATTACCAGGAGGCCAACAGAATCGTTACCACCGCCCAACAAAGTGGGAACCAGGGATGGGGTGGGGCCGACGGCAATAATTCCCGTTACCGTCTCAATACTGATCTGCTTTCCAATACTTTTGCGGAATACCGCAGTGCCTTATACCAGTATCATCGCCTTGGACTCGATGAGATGCATCGGGATGTTGAAAAAGGCAAAATGGCCATTGCGGATGCTATAGAAGATCTCGAGAATATGAATCGCCGTCGTGCAAATTCACTTTTATTACGCACATTTTTTGACTCAAAAGCCGACGAAATTTCCCAGATTTTCAGTGGAGGACCGGGTATAAACCGGCCAGGCTTAACCCAGACTTTAACCAATATTGCACCGCGTCATTCCCGGAAATGGCAAAACCTGCAATAATTATTTCTTCGGTTGATTGGGAAAGATTTCTCCCTTATATTTAGCACAAATTTCAACGACTTGCTTACTGGACTATCCATACAGAATTATGCCCTGATAGAAGATATTAATATTAAACTTCAGGAAGGCTTTACCATTATTACCGGAGAAACCGGTGCCGGAAAATCGATTATGCTTGGTGCCCTGGGTCTGCTTTTGGGAGACCGGGCCGATTACAGTGCGATACGCGACACTGCCAAAAAGTGTGTTATCGAAGGAAGTTTTAATATCGGAAATTACGATTTGAAAGCCTTCTTTTTAAAGGAAGACCTGGATTTTGAAACCCAAACCATTATTCGCCGCGAAATTTTACCTTCCGGGAAATCCAGGGCTTTTGTAAACGATACCCCGGTTAGGCTTTCATCGCTTAATAAGCTGGGAGGATTTCTTATCGATGTGCACAGTCAGCATGAAACTCTTAGCCTTGCCAATAATGAGTACCAGTTTCGAGTCATAGATACCATTGCCGGAAATGAGGCCTTATTGCTGGAATATCGCAATGGCTTCAGGGAATTCAAAAAACTCAAAAGCCGGCTTGAAGCACTTAAAGAGGAACAGGCCCAGGCAGCCCGGGAATATGATTATAATTTGTTCTTGCTTAATGAACTTGAAGAGGCCAGGCTCAAACCCGGAATGCTTGAAGAGCTGGAAAGTCGCTATGAGGAACTCAACAATGTCGAGGAACTAACTGAAAAACTCGCCTCCGCGGTGGATCTTATAGGGAGGGAAGAAATTGGAAGTTTGGAAACACTTAAAGAGGTACGCGCTGGCCTGTCAAAAATAGCTGGATTTTCCCCTACCTATGAAAGCTTAAATGACCGGGTGGAAAGTATCATAATAGAACTCGATGATATCTCCCAGGAGCTTTCGGATGCCCTGGATAGGGTAGAAGCTAACCCGGAAGAACTACAGGCAACTAATGAGAAACTTCAACTCATTTACAACCTTCAGAAGAAACATGCCGCAGAGAATATTGAAGAAATTCTGGAAATAAAAGATCAGCTTCAGGAAAAAGTATCGGTGAGTGAGAATGCTGAAGCTTCACTGCTGGAAGCAGAAAATGCTATTGCCGAGGCGAAAAAAAGGCTCCTTGAGGTTTCAGCGAAGATCCATCAGAAGCGTAAAAAGATCATCCCGGCATTTATCGAACAGACCCAGGAGATCCTTAGCGGCCTGGGAATGCCCAATGCCCGTCTTAAGATCGAGTTAAAAGCACAAAAGGAGTTGCTTCCCAATGGGCAGGACCAGTTGTTCTGGTATTTGGCAGCAAATAAAGGCGGAGATTTCAAGGAGATGAAAAAGGCAGCCTCGGGTGGGGAATTGTCGCGCATAATGCTTGCGGTAAAGAGTATTCTGGCGGCACAAAGTAGTTTGCCCACGATTATATTTGATGAGATAGATACCGGTGTTTCCGGGGATATCGCACAAAAGATGGGTGAGATCCTCAAGCGCATGGGAGAATCCATGCAGGTGATCGCTATCACTCACCTTCCACAGATCGCTGGGAAGGGTGGCAGCCATTTCAAGATCTTCAAAGAGGATAATGCCCAGGTGACCACCACCAAGATTGCTGAACTGGAGCAAGATCAGCGTATAGAAGAACTGGCGATGATGCTTGGCGGGAATAACATTAGCGAATCGGCAATGGCGCATGCCAGGGCCTTGTTGAATTAGGAACTAAGCTGTTGAGCCTCTGAAGGGAATTTTACTATCTTTACCGGCTCAACAATCTATAAAAACCAATACCATGTCATACAACCTGCTAAAAGGTAAAAGAGGAATTATATTCGGGGCTTTGGATGAAAATTCTATTGCCTGGAAAACTGCTGAACGGGTAAATGAAGAAGGCGGAAAATTTGTATTAACCAATGCCCCAATAGCGATGCGAATGGGGAACATTCAGCAACTTGCCGAGAAAACCGGTTCGGAAATTATTCCTGCCGATGCCACAAAAGTAGAAGATCTTGAGAACCTGGTTGAAAAGGCTATGGAGATCCTTGGCGGAAAGATCGATTTCGTTCTGCACTCCATCGGAATGTCGGTAAATGTGAGAAAAGGAAATCACTATACCGATATGAATTACGATTTCACCACGAAGGGCTGGGATGTTTCCGCAGTCTCTTTTCATAAAACAATGCAGGTTTTATATAAAAAAGAAGCGATGAATGAGTGGGGAAGTATTGTAGCCTTAAGTTATATGGCTGCTCAGCGTGTATTCCCCGATTATAATGATATGGCCGATAACAAAGCTTACCTGGAATCTATAGCCCGTAGTTTCGGGTATTTCTTCGGTAAAGATAAAAAGGTTAGGGTAAATACTATTTCCCAGTCCCCAACGCCAACGACTGCCGGGACAGGAGTGAAAGGCTTTGATGGCTTTATCGCTTATGCCGATAAGATGTCGCCGCTAGGCAATGCCACCGCACTTGAATGCGCGGATTACACCCTCACGCTTTTCTCTGACCTTACCAAAAAGGTGACGCTTCAAAATCTCTATCACGATGGTGGTTTTTCCAATATGGGAGTAAGCCAGGAGGTCATGGAGACTTTTATGAAAGACCAGGAATAGACTTCCTACCTAATAAAGGGCTGTGAGGAAAAATTGCAATATTGATTTTTCCCTCCGGCCCTTTTCTTTTAGTACCTTTATAAGATGAATTTGGACTATTCGTTTATCATTCCGGTCTACAATCGTCCTGAGGAGATCAGGGAGCTCTTGCAAAGCATGCTGGACCTTGATTTTGAAAGGTCTTTTGAAATTGTGATCGTGGAGGACGGTTCTTCCAGGCCTTCCAGGAAAGTAATAGATCAATTTCAGCAACAACTTAATATAAGCTATTATTACAAGCAAAATACCGGGCCTGGTGACTCACGGAATTATGGGATGCGTAAGGCCAAAGGGAATTATTTTATAATTTTGGATTCCGATGTTTTACTCCCTCCGGATTATTTGCAATGTATAGACCGCTTTTTGAGCAACAATTACTGTGATTGCTTTGGTGGACCTGATGCGGCACACCCTTCCTTTAGCGCTACTCAAAAAGCCATTGATTATGCGATGACCTCCTTGTTGTCTACCGGAGGCATACGCGGGAAGGAATCCTCAGTAAATAAATTTGAACCCCGTAGTTTTAATATGGGTATTTCTCGGGAAGCATTTAAAACCTCTGGCGGTTTCGGCCTTATCCATCCAGGAGAAGATCCGGATCTTTCCCTTAGACTTCAAAAGGAGAATTATAAAACCTGTCTGGTTCCTGATGCCAAAGTTTATCATAAACGCCGTATTGACTGGAATAAATTCTACCATCAGGTGGAGAAATTCGGGATGGTACGTCCTATCCTTAATTCCTGGCATCCAGGATCGGGTAAGATCACCTATTGGTTTCCCAGTGTGTTTACGGCTGGATTTATTTTTTCCATCCTGCTTCTTAGTACAGGCATTTGGTGGTTATTGTTTGTTTACTTATTTTACTTTATAGCGGTATTTCTGGATGCTGCTATTAAAAATAATAGCCTTAGCATTGGTTTGTTTTCTGTCTATGCCGTTTTAGTACAGTTCGTCGGTTATGGATATGGGTTTTTTAAATCAATATGGCAACTAAAAGTTCTGAAAAAGAAACCTGAAATAGCATTCCCTCACTTATTTTTCAAACATGCGTAGAACCCACATGAAAACTCCAGACTTTTTAAAAAAATCCAATTTAAAAACCTTTGGATTCTTCCTGGTTTTTGCGGCACTTGTATGGGTGCTTGTTCAGCTTTCAAAGGATTATACCCAAGTGGTTTCCATACCACTGGAATATGTAAACGCCCCGATGGATAAAAGCATCTCGGAGGAAAAACCCGCCTCTGTGGATATCCGAATGCAGGATAAAGGATTTAGTATTCTGTATTTTCGGTTATTTACTCCTGAACTCCAGATCGACCTGGAGAAAACACGGGAGGGAGAGCGACAACTGATCTATTCCATCGAGGATAACCGCGAGGATATTGTCGGGCAACTCAATATTGATTTTGAAGCAACCCGGTTCCTGGTAGAGGAAATCCTTATAGATTTTCAACCAAAAAAGCTTAAACGCCTGGAGGTGATTGCCCAATTGAAATTATCCTATTCCGTGGGGTACTCTGCCAATGATGAGATACAATTAGATCCTGATTCTATTGACGTGAGTGGTCCTGAATCAATTATTGATACCCTTGATCAGATCCGGACATTCCCGATAGAGAGAAGGGAAATAAGCGATGATATCAGTGGGAAAATCGCTATAGATACCACCGGTCTTGGGATGCTAAGTTTTTATCAAACGGAAGTTTCCTATGCCATGGAAGTAGAAAAATTTACAGAGGGCCAGGTAAGTGTCCCGGTAGAGGTTCTGAACCTGCCTGATGATGTTAATCTGAATATATTTCCACAACAGGTAAAAGTATTTTATCAGGTCAATCTTAAGCAGTACGACCTGGTGCGGCCTGAAGATTTTTCAGTGGTATGTGATTTTAAGGACATTACCGAGGGACAGGATTACCTGCTTGCACAGCTAGTGAGAAAACCAGAATTTGTTACCAATATCCGGCTAAGTGAACGGAAGATCCAATTTATCATAAAGCGATGATGATTGTAGGATTAACCGGCGGGATCGGCAGTGGTAAGACCACGGTGGCCAACTTCTTCCGGGAGCTAGGTATTCCGGTCTATATCGCCGATGAGGCTGGAAAACGATTGCTGCAAACTTCCGAAGAAATTAAAAAGAAAGTGATGGCTCTTTTTGGGGATCAGGCTTATTCTGGTGACCAGCCCAATAGAAAATATATTGCCTCCCAGGTTTTTAATGATTCGGAAAAACTTGAAGCCCTCAACAGTATCATACACCCGGCAGTGGCAGAGGACTTTAAAGCCTGGCGCTCTCACCAGCGGGCTCCGTATATTATTTATGAGGCAGCGATCCTTTTTGAATCGGGTGGGAATAAGCGATGTGACCGTACTATTTTGGTTACTGCACCTCGCGATGAAAGGATTAAAAGATTACAGGAAAGGGATAATTCAAAAATTGAAGAAATCAAGGCTCGAATGGCTAACCAGTGGACCGATAAAAAGAAGTTAAAACTTGCCGATTACCATATTAAAAATACCGATCTAGAGCTTACAAAATCACAGGTTACGGATTTACACGAGATTCTCTTAAATTCCCGTAAAAATTGAAAAAAGTTTTGTTAACATTTGGTTAAACCACTTAGGCTCTAAATGTTAAAATCTTACTTTTGAGGGCATGAATAAAAAGCTTTTCTTCATTCTAATTGTCCTTATGAGCCTTTCACTTATCGGGATAATTTTCGTCCAGGGATATTGGATTAAGGGAGCGGTTGATGACAGGGAGGAACAGTTTTCATATAATGCAAAACAGGTATTGATAAAGGTTTCTAACGAAATACAAAACAGGGAGTTAGAAGAGTATTATATAAAATTTATTGATGCTGATACCACCAACGCTACGTTGGAAGAAGCTACACTCACTGAATATTCTTATTCCAGTGAAAATAAGTTGCGCAATCAATCGCTATTCCATACCGAATCCATACTAGAGGAGGATTATAAGGTTTCTTCAGGATTCCTAAATGCTTCCCGGGATAGTATTCCTTTTACCAAGCTCATAAACAAACGGGTGACCAATATTGTATCCCGTCAAAATCTGGATGCCAATAATAGCCTGAGTACAAGGCAACAAATTTCCCGGATGATGCGGATGGACCAGGTGGAAAAAGATATCCTGCGAAGTAATATAGCGGAGTACACCAGCAAACTTCCGCTTCATGAACGAGTAAGTGATGCGGTGATCAAAAGGCTTATTACCAAGGAACTTAAAAACCGGGATCTTGATACCGAATTTGAGTACGGGGTTTACAGTAATTCTATCGCCACAAACCTGCATTCTGAAGGCTTTAGTTTAAATCATCCTGCCACCTATGGCGTGCCGCTATTTTTAGATAATACGGGCAATAGCAATTATCAGTTACTTGTGAATCTGCCGGGCAAGAAAAAAGTAGTACTTTCTTCTGTTGTCCTAATGGCAGCCCTCTCTATAATCTTTACGCTAATTATCGTAATCGCATATTCCAGTGCTTTATCTCAATTGATAAAACAACGTCAGATCTCCCAGATCAAAACCGATTTCATCAATAATATGACCCACGAATTCAAAACACCAATAGCCACTATAAACCTCGCCTTAGATGCAATAAAGAATCCTAAGATCAAGAACGATGAGGAAAAAACCACGCGTTACCTGCAAATGATCAGGGATGAAAACAAGCGAATGCATGGGCAGGTAGAGAATGTATTGCGAATCTCGAAACTGGAAAAGAACGAACTTGATCTTAAAAAGGAAAGAATTCAGTTACATGATATCGTTGAGGAGGCCATCACTCATGTTCAACTTCTGGTAGAGGACCGGGGTGGTTATATTAAAACTCACTTTGCCGCGCTTCGTTCTTCTATTCTGGCAAATCCTGATCACTTCACCAATGTTGTTGTGAATATCCTGGATAATGCCTTGAAATATTCTCCCGAAGTGCCAAAGATAGATGTATACACAGAAAATGTAAAGAACTATATCATTCTTAAGATCCGTGATCAGGGATCAGGGATGAGTAAGATCGTACAGAAAAAAATATTTGAAAAGTTTTATCGCGAACATACCGGTGATATTCACAATGTTAAAGGTCACGGCCTGGGTCTGGCTTATTCCAAACGCATCGTTGAAGACCATCATGGTGAAATTACCGTTGAAAGCGAGAAAGGAAAAGGTAGTACCTTTATAATTAAATTACCACTAATATCTTAATATATGGAAACTGAAAACAAAAAAATCCTGTTAGTTGAAGACGACCCGAATTTCGGAACTGTTCTTAAAGATTACCTGGCAATGAATGACTATGAGGTCACTCATGCCAAAAACGGAATGGAAGGCTTTGAGAAATTTAAGAAAGATGATTTCGACCTTTGCATTCTTGATGTCATGATGCCTTACAAAGATGGATTCACCCTGGCCAAGGAAATACGCGAGAAGAATGAAGAGATCCCTATTATTTTCCTTACCGCAAAAGCGATGAAGGAAGATGTGTTGAAAGGATATAAAGTAGGGGCTGACGATTACCTGAATAAGCCTTTCGATTCTGAGGTGCTTCTTATGAAGATTAAGGCGATCATGCAGCGAAAAGCAACCGATAGCGTTGCGGACTCTAAGCAGTTTGAATTTAAGATTGGTGATTTCCACCTGAATTCAAAACTGAGGTTCCTAACCTTTAAGGATGAAGAACCCCAAAAACTTTCTCCAAAAGAGAATGAATTATTGCGTTTGTTAGCACTTCATGAGAACGATCTAATGCCAAGAGAGCTGGCTCTTACCAAGATATGGAGAGACGATAATTACTTTACCTCCCGTAGTATGGATGTATATATCGCCAAACTGCGTAAATACCTGAAAAAAGACGAAAACGTGGAGATCTTAAATATTCACGGAGAAGGTTTCAGATTGGTGGTAAAGAACAATGAAAATGCAGAAGCTTAATTGCTGAATATTTTCAGTTTCTAAAACGGGCCTGAAAAATAAATGCTTTAACCAGGTATTTAGCCTGTGATAAAATCTTTGGGCTTATTTTTCAGGTCTTGTTTTAAGCTGAAACCATTGAACTTTTCTCTTCTTAACAGTTTGGGGGGTTCCAACGGTAATAGTGTTATTTTTTATTAAGATTTAGCTGCGTGCTAAGCACTTCAGCAAACAATATTTATCTTTACTGCGCTTGCAGCTTAAAGATCACTATGAAAATCCCGTTCGAGACAGCCTTGTATGGAAATCTCCGGCACCTGCCGGCCAAGTCTCGAATACCATATCTTATAGTATTATTTCTCCTGAATTTAAACCTGGGATGGGGACAGAATTTGCAGATTACTTCACCAGAACCTGATCCTACTACTAATTCTCCAATCCCTATAAATATCAAGTTTGATAATGGAGTAGATGTCTTGAATGACACTGATTTTACTGTAAGTAACGGTAACCTGCAGAATCTACAAAGAACAATACCCGGGTTTCAAAATATAGATTCTTTTGATTTAACAGCCTTTCCGGTAACAGCTAGTCCTCTTGAGCTATACTTCAATAGGAATAATATAGATGAGTTCATAGGAGAAAAAATAAAAAATGCTGTTATTGCTATAGATTATGATTCCAATGATCAGCTCTTTTATTTAACCTATGGAAATGGAGTTTTTCGCTATAATCCTAATGGAAATGATCAGCAAATAATTGATCCTTCTTATTTTGAATCACCCTTAGATATGGTGATTGATAATCTTGATAGAATTCTAGTAGCTGATCCTGAAAATTTAAAAGTTTTAGTTTTTGAAGGAAGTACTTTTAAATATGAAATTGGAGGTGCATTAGGCAGTGGAGATGGTGAGTTTTACGGTCCAACAGGTTTAGCAATAAATGAGAATAATAATCTTTATGTGGCTGATGCTTTTACAGGCACTTCATCCTCTGGCCTCGATCAAGTTAAAGTTTATAATTTAGGGCAAAATAGTGCAAATCTTCTTAGACGATTTGGAGATGATGTTTTGGACGACCCCTACCGAATTACTGTTGATAGAGGAAACAATGTATATGTTAGTGATTCTGGAGGGGAATCTGATTCTGGTCGTCTTGTGGTTTTTAATTCTGATGATTCATTTTTGAAATTCATTGCAGAATCTTCTAATGATTCTCCAGGAAGTATAACTGTAGATAATTATGGGTATTTATATATGATTAATTACCAGGGTGAATTGAACTTTTCAGATATTTATCAAAGCCCTGAGAATCTTATCCTGGCATATCAAGTTATTTCAACTAACCATTATCCTGTTGAAGTCTATAGTCCCTTTCCTGAATTACAGTTTGTAAATGACATTAATCAGAATCTGGATTTACCAATTGACCTGGGATTAGATAGCTGTGATTATTTAGCAGTTAATGACCTTGATTTGGGAGGTTCAGCTTCAATTACTGGAATTAATGCGAGTTTCGACTTCGATATAGAGAAATTCAAACGCCAGGATAATTTTACCGCAGAGATAGCACCTGCGAATCCGGGTCTTGTAGAAGTACAACTTTCAGGCTTAGATCTGTATAAGTGTGGGCCGCAACCTAATGGATATTTTAGTATAGAATTTGAAGAGCCCATTACAAATACCTCCCCCGTAGCCAATGATGATAACTATTCTGTCGATCAGGATGATGTATTAAATGTGACTGCTCCTGGGGTCTTGGACAATGATACCGATGCTGA